>CAZAXY010000063.1:0-21884 GCA_964489125.1 uncultured Saprospiraceae bacterium | reverse complement strand
GCCATAATATTGAATGATGGCACATTGGTTTTCCCCAAGAAACTTGACTTGAAGTTTTGCTTCTTTACCTTGGCACCGTGCGCTTCCATTGTTGATATGATCCACTCTCCACACTCCTTGTGTTCTTCAGTACCTGGTATGCGAAACCCAAAGGCCAATTGCTTTTCAACATTGGCATACGCATTGTCACCACTGAATGCTGGAATCTGAACTGTCGTTTTAGTAGTGGCAGGGCTTGTATCAGATGTTGGTTCCTCTTTGCAACCAATGACTATAAATACCAGAACTGTAAATACGCAGATATATCTCATATTCTCTGTTGATCTAATTTAGACTCCATGAAGACCCATCTTTGCCATCCTTAACTAGGATATTCTCTTTAGCGAGCGCATCACGTATCTTATCTGATGTTGTCCAGTCTTTGTTAGCCCTAGCCTGCTGACGCAGTTCGAGGACCAATTGCATGACACCGTCTAGGCTGTCATATAATCCACTTCCTTGGCTAGTAGAATCGTCTTGTAACCCTAAGATGTTAGCCAAAACATCAGTAAAGCACTTCTTTAATGCCTCCATTGTGTCTCCACCGAAATTTATAAAATCTTGCTTGCCATCCTTATAGCTGTTTATGATTGGCACCAATTCGAATAATCTTGCTATGGCCTTTGGCGTATTGAAGTCATCATTGAGTTCTTCGAATACTGCAGCAATTAATTTGCTGATCTGTTGATCAAGATCTGAGCCGCTTTCCCCCCCTTTATGATCTACGTCTTGAAGGAACCTATTGGCCTCCATAAGCTTCTTGTATCCTTTTTCTGCCGCCACTAGTGCATCATTACTAAGATCAATGGTAGACCTATAGTGTGCCTGCATCAGGAAGAAACGAATCACCATTGGACTAAAACCTTTTTCTACATGTTCACTCTCTCCTGTAAACAGTTGATGAGGCGTGATCGTATTACCATCACTCTTGGACATCTTACGTCCATTCATCAGTAGCATATTACTATGCAGCCAGTACTTAGCTGGAGCGCAGCCACAAGCTCCCATGTTTTGGGCTACTTCGTTTTCGTGATGTGGAAATTTGAGATCGCCACCACCGCCATGGATGTCAAAGCGCTCTCCAAGGTATTTTGTGCTCATTGCTGAACACTCCAAGTGCCATCCTGGAAATCCAATCGACCACGGCGAGTTCCATTTCATCAAGTGCCTGTCATCTGCCTTCATCCATATGGCGAAGTCGGCAGGATTACGCTTTTCTTTTTGGTTTTTGAGATCACGAGTTTCCGAGAACAGATCATCAATCACTCTGCCCGAGAGACTACCATAGCTCTCATATTTCTTATGAAACTTAATCGTATCGAAGTATACTGAGCCGTTCTTCACATAAGCGAGGTTGTTATCCAATATCTTCTGGACCATCTCGATTTGTTCTATTATATGTCCCGTAGCTCTGGGTTCGATGCTTGGCGGGGACACATTGAATATGGACATCATCTGATGGAAGCCATTAGTATACTTCTGTACTACTTCCATCGGCTCGAGATTCTCGAGCTTTGCTCGTTCTGCAATCTTGTCTTCTCCGGTATCAAGGTCCCCAACAAGATGCCCTACATCAGTTATGTTGCGCACATATCTCACCTTATATCCTAGATGTATCAGATATCTATAGACTACATCAAATGCTATGAAGGTTCTGATGTTGCCCAGATGCACATCACTATATACGGTAGGTCCACATACGTACATACCTATGTGCCCTTCATTGATCGGTTGAAACGCTTCCTTCTCTTTACTTAGACTGTTATATATATGCAATTGCGACATGCCTCTCTTATATGGTCTTTCCTCAGGAGTGATGAATCACTTTATAAACAGTTGCAAAAGTATCTTTATTTCAGATCATACGATGCCTTAATAGGATAATGATCTGAGAGCTTGCTATCCATCCGTTCATACGACAATGGGGTGAGCCTTCTGTCTGCAAGTAAATAGTCAATTCTCAACATAGGTATAAGGCCAATCCAAGTGGTCCCAATACCTGCTCCTTGTTCTCGATATGCATCACTAAGGTCTTCCGAAAGCTTCTGGTAAGTATAGGATATAGGCGTCTCGTTAAAGTCCCCTGCTACAACTACAGGATGTGGACTCTGATCCATATGTGCTCTGATCTTATCAGCTTGCTCTGCTCTCACTGAGGAGTACTTATGGTATCTGCTAATCATACTGCCAAATTCACTAATCAGATTGTTATTATCATGGTTGCTCTTGGTGATAATTTTTACGGATTCTTCACTTAGTCTATTGGATTCAAGATGAGTACTGTAAACCCTAATTGTTTCTCCTTTAATATCGATATCTGCCCATACACAAGAATTGGGCTTGGCACCAAAGTCTATTACCCCTTCCTTAACTATTGGATACTTAGAAACGACTGCAGTGCCCCTGCTCTTCAATTTATGATAGAATGGATAGGTAGTCGTTGTAGGTAGAATCTTCTCAACAATATGATTGACTTCTTGCAGCAATATGATATCAGGCTGAGGTTCCTCTAATAACATTTCACTGAACTCGGTCTTTATTTCAGATGTCATCACATATCGATCATCTACCATCTTAATCCCCGTCATAGCATTATAAGACATGATGCATAGATCCATAGCACTATGATCTGAGGAGGGCGAGGACCAATTAATAAAATGGCGCATCGATGGTGCTACGATAACAACCGCAACAAGCAGCACATAGTAACCATACGATCTGCGCCTCATTGCGACTAATAATATGACTACCCCAAGCATAAAGACGTATGGAAAGGTTAGTCCAACCAATGAAAAGTTGAGTGCTCCAAGCGGCCTGACCCATTGAGATAAGGATGCTAATAGAACCCATGCCGCTGTAAACCAGCTGATCCAACGATAGATCGTTTTTCTCAAGAGGTGTTAGTCTTTATTTTGGCTTGCTCTGTAGAGTATTTCTTTGTCTTCAGCGCTGAGGCTGTCATAACCTGATGCATTAATTTTGTCAAGAATCCGATCTACTTCAGATTGCAGATTGACAGTCACTTGTGATTGTTGGTTAGAGTCTGCTTTCGTTCGCACATTGTGCACTACAGTCATCCTTGTCTTCTGTTTCTTAGGGCGGCGTATTCGATCTTTTTGACTCGGAAGGAAACCTAATAAGTCTGTTCCTTGCTGAAGTAGATAGATATATAAACCACCAAATAAAGCCCCGCCTAGATGGGCCATACTTCCGCCTTGATTGGTAGCGCCTGATGCTAACCTAATTATATCTAGTAAGACAAGTACAAGTACTATCCATTTGAGCTTTACATCCCCTAGAAGGATCAATCTCATATTATACTCTGGAGCTAAGGCCCCTGCTGCCACAACGAATGTCATAACTGCCGCAGATGCGCCATAAGCGATTCCTGACAGACCCATTATCGGTGTAAAAAACAATAGAAACAAAGCTCCAAACAAACCACCAGCGATATAGAGCGGCAAGATTTTTTTATCGCCGATTAGATCTCCCACGATTCGACCAAACCAATAGAGGAGCAACATATTGAATGCCAAATGCCATGGCCCCTGATGTAAGATCATGTGGGTGAATAGCGTCCAAGGTTTTTGAAGTACGCTGAAAAAGCCAACAGGCAATGCTACTAATTCAAAGAAGTTTTGAAAAAAGTCACTACTCGCTGGACTGAACGCCTTAACAACAATGACACCTAAAAAAACAAAACAGTTGACCAATATGATCTGCATGATCTTATTGCCATATCTGAACTGGCCCTTAATATCGTCAACGATAGACTGTAGCATACTTATCTTAAGAACGTTTGAATTTCTGAAAGTTACATCCTAAACGGAAATTTTCTCCAAAACAAAATAAGTAGAAAACCAAACAAGGCGCCTCCTAAATGTGCAAAATGAGCGATGCCTGTATTGTGACTGCTAAGCCCTAAATACAAATCAATCCCTAAGAAAATAAGAACCATATACTTGGCTTTCATCGGAATAGGTGGGATTAACAACATCACTTTCATGTTGGGATAGAGCATTCCAAATGCCAATACAACACCGCTAATTGCTCCAGACGCCCCTAATACTGGACTAACGCCACCTGTTAAGTTTCCAATCAAGAAGTGAAGTCCTAATGCTCCTAAACCACATAGTATGTAGTAAACCAAAAATTTTTTTGGACCCCAAAGGCGCTCAATCATAGGACCAAAAAAATATAAAGTAAACATGTTGAAAAACAAGTGTGTAGGACTGCTACCACTATGCATAAACATATGTGTAACAATTTGAAATGGTTTGAAGCCATAACCAGGAGGATGAAAAGCGAGGATATCTCGATATGACGATAATGGTGGAATAACAGTTCCTATAAATATGATCACATTGATTATGATCAGTTGTTTGACGACTTCCGTGAGATTATTCATAGATCAGTTTTTAAACTGTTGTAGCATTTCGTCAAGACTATAAGTGATAAAACATTTCTTGCCTGATGGGCTACTGTATGGTAATTGACAACCAAATAATTGATCAATGAGTTCGTCTATCTCTTCTTGTTCGAGCTTTTTTCCTTTTTTAATGCTGCTATTTATTGCCATGGAGCGGGCGATGTTATCGACCATATCAAGCTCCAGTTCTTGATTAGCAGCATATGTTGTTAAGAATCGGTTTATGTATGAACCTGCAGACTCATTAAGCCCATCCACAGGTATAGAGTTTATTATATAGGTCTGTGATGAGACTTTATCTATACCGAATCCCACAAACTTCAATTGAGGCATCAGCTCATCCATAATACCGACATATGCATGGTCTACCTGAACGGTCTCTGGAAATAAGCTCTTCTGTGAGGCCATCTTAGTATTGTGTAGTCTTGATAGGTATCTCTCGTATAGGATACGCTCATGCGCTGCTTCCTGGTCAATTACAAGCAATCCAGACTTAATAGAACTAATCAGATAAGCATCGTGGACCTGAAAGCTATTAGATGATGGTTGATCGCTAGTAATGTCTTTCTCATGTTCATCGGACCAATCGCTATGGAGAGTTAGTGACTTTGGCTCTATTGGGACAGAGGTGTCTACCGAGGAAATCTCTGTGTAAAACTGTGTCCACTGGTCTTTCTCTTGTTGTGATGTTGCTCTCGATCCAGACTTGTAGCTTATCTCATTCTGATAACTCGGCCTATGTGCTACTTCTGGTTCACGCTGTGCACGATCAAATTGTTGAGCATTCACTCTATCGAAGTCTAATGCCGGAACAACGCTGTATTTCCCCAAAGCATGCTTGACTGCTACTCTGATATAATTGTAGATCAGGCGTTCATTCTCAAATTTGACTTCTTGCTTAGTTGGGTGAATATTGACATCTATAAATGCGGGGTCAATGGCCAACATGAGCACGTAGAACGGATGATGATCCTTAGGGATCAGACTATCAAAAGCCATCTTAATCGCATGATTGAGATAGTTGCTCTTAATAAATCGCTGATTGACAAATAGGTATTGATCTCCTCTCGTCTTCTTGATTAGATCGGGTTTGCCAACAAATCCGCCAATAGTTACGAAATCCGTCTCCTCTGTTACAGGGACGATTTTCTCATTGACGCCTTTATTGAAGTAATTAACTATTCTCTGGCGAAGGTTTGATTTGGGAAAATGATACAATTCATTTTCATTATGATGGACAGTAAAGTGGACCTCAGGGTGAGGCAAAGCCACTCTGATAAACTCCTCTAATATATGTTTCAACTCGACTGGATCGCTTTTGAGAAATTTTCTTCGAGCTGGCACATTAAAAAACAGATTCCTAACCGCTATCGAAGTGCCAATGGCCGTGTTACAAGGAGCCTGACTTTTGACCTTGCTACCTTCTATCAAGATCTCTGTTCCGAGATCGTGATCACTGTGTTTGCTCTTGAGGTGTACTGTAGATACTGCAGCAATAGACGCCATCGCCTCACCCCTAAACCCAAAGGATTTGATATTAAATAAATCATCCGATTTATTAATCTTAGATGTGGCATGACGCTCAAAGCACATTCGGGCATCAACCTCATTCATCCCTATGCCATTATCAACAACTTGGATAAGGGTTTTGCCAGAATCCTTGATTATGAGTTTAATTCTATCTGCGCCAGCATCCAAGGCGTTTTCTAATAACTCCTTAACCACAGAAGCCGGGCGCTGAATGACCTCACCAGCTGCTATCTGATTAGCTAAAGAATCGGGAAGAAGATTGATAATACCGCTCATGAATAACTTTTGCAAAACTATCCCGTCGATGCGGGGCTTGCGTATTTACCTATAGTTATTCAAAACTGGCGATTATAAGTGGTAAGTACTCATTTATGAAATAAAAAGTAATCAACAGAAGCATCACAATTGTGAATAATAAAATTCTATTGGATCTATTTCTGGTAGCTTGGCTATAGTTATTTGACACTCTATACTTACGTCTGAACCCTCCTTTAATCCGCTCCTTGGACAGGTCTACATCAGTGGAGTTTTGGTTGTAGCGGCTCAATCTACGCTGTAGTTCTTCCTTGTCAGGATCATAGTACCGAGGCATGTAGTCAAACCGTCGGTGCTTAATTTTTTTACCAAATTGGAACAATCCCATGTCGTCTAATATACTTAATAATCAAGGTAAAATATTTTGTGATCAAAAGCTAAAACATATAACTACTTTTGCCACCTCATGAGTGAGTTCATAAAGCACGAGTGCGGATTGGCATTAGTACGGTTACTCAAGCCGCTCGACTATTACCACGAGAAGTATGGCACCTCACTATACGGATTATACAAACTACAGATCCTCCTACAAAAACAGCGCAATCGAGGACAGGACGGCGCTGGGTTAGCAACTATCAAACTGGATACTTCCCCCGGCAAACGATATATCAGCCGTCGTCGGAGCAATAGCTCGCGCTATCTAAAGGACCTTTTTAAGGGAGCCTTTGCACACTTCGAAGAGTGCACTAAAGAGCAACTTAATGACCCTGCCTGGTTAAAGAATAACAAGCCCTACACCGGCGAACTCTTGTTAGGTCATCTCAGATATGGCACTCACGGCAAAAACACAATTGAAACTGTCCATCCATTTCTACGACAAAATAACTGGATCAGTAGGAACCTCGTAGTTGCAGGCAATTTCAACCTAACTAATGTAGCTGAGCTTTTTCAGGAACTCGTAGACTTAGGACAGTATCCCAAAGAAAAGTCCGACACCGTAACTGTCTTAGAAAAGATAGGTCACTTCCTGGATGATGAAGTAGAACGACTCTATAACTGGTTCAAAGCAGAGGGATACTCGGTTCCAGAAATTAATACCCTCATTGCTGAGCACATGGATATTCAGCGCATCTTACAGCGAGCCAGCAGGAAGTTTGATGGGGGATATGTCATGGCTGGCATGATTGGCCATGGTGATGCATTCGTGTTGCGCGATCCATCCGCTATACGACCTGCGTTTTATTATCATGATGACGAGGTAGTAGTGATGGCATCTGAGCGACCCGCCATACAGACCGCTTTTAATGTATTGCACGGTGAGATAAAAGAGCTCGAACGAGGCCATGCCCTGATCATCAAGAAGAGTGGTCAAGTAAATGTATCTCCCTGTAAGGATCAGTTGCCAAGAACTGCCTGTTCATTTGAGCGAATATACTTCTCGAGAGGTACCGACCGAGATATCTATATAGAACGTAAGAAGTTGGGCAAACTATTATTTCCTCAGGTTCTCAATGAGATAAATGGTGATTTTGTCAATACTGTGTTCTCATTTATTCCCAATACTGCAGAAGTGGCTTTCTATGGCTTCGTTGATGCAATACATGAACACCTCAACAAGAAAAAAGCTAAGCTGATTAAAGAAGGAAACGGTAAGCTATCTACTGTCGAGATCGAACAAATTCTTAATCAAAATGCACGCATCGAGAAGTTAGCGATTAAAGATGAAAAGCTCCGAACATTCATCGCAGATGACTCGTCTCGTGGAGAGATGATATCGCACGTATATGATGTCACCTATGGTGTAGTTAGGAATCATAAGGATACCATAGTAGTATTGGACGACTCTATAGTCAGAGGGGCCACTTTACGGGATAGCATACTCGAAATATTATCGCGACTCAAGCCTAAACGTATAATAGTCATCTCCTCAGCTCCACAAATCAGATACCCCGATTGCTATGGTATAGACATGTCCAAGATGGGTGAGTTTGCTGCATTTCAAGCACTAATAAGCTTGATTAAAGAAGAATGCAAGGAAGACATACTGCAACAGACCTATGAACAAACCAAGGAGCTTGAGGCCAATGACGAGCTATCAAGTCGCAACATGGTCCAAGGACTATATGATTTATTCACTTACGAGCAGATATCAGATCGCATCAGTGTGATACTCACTCCAGAGGATATCAATTGTGACGTCAAGATCATATTTCAGACTATCGAGGATCTTCATGGAGCCTGTCCAAATAACAAAGGTGACTGGTATTTCTCGGGGAATTATCCTACACCAGGTGGAAATAGGGTTGTCAATAGATCATTTATTAACTTTATAGAAAATAAAAACGAACGAGCGTATTAATTTTAGATCCCCTACATCGTGATTTGATAAAGCTATTATGATAAAGACATCACACCTCGGTATACACAGTTTGGTTTTGACTTTGGTCTTCTTAGCTATGTGCATGATACTAGATAGTTGTGGCAAAAAAAAACAAGCAGGGTCAAGTCTTGAAGAAGCTGGTGATCAATTAGAGCAGGTTGTAGATGATCATACTCAAGAAGACTGGTTTGAAGAGGGAACAGTAGATTATGCCTCCGACAATGAAGAAACGGACTATAGCGGATCAACGGAAGAAGAGACTCAGGCAGACTATACCCCAATCGATTACTCAAGCAGTAGTAACAATAGTTCGCAAAAAAAATATATGATCGTCGCTGGCAACTATCTCTTGGAAGACAACGCCAATGATATGGTTCAAAAATTGAGAAACAACGGATATAATTCAGCAGAAAAGGTGGTCTTTGACCTATCGCAATATCATACTGTCGTTGCTGCTCGATTTGATGATCGGAGTAGTGCTGATAGAATTGCTCAGCGCCTGAAGAATGAGGGTTTTGATAATTATGTCTTGGGAAGCAGCAATTAGTTAATGTGATCGTACATGCCGTTAAACTATCGTTAAATGGATAACAATAGGATTAAAGCTTACGTCGATAGCGTTGAGAACCACATACATTTACCACGGAGTTATATAAACATGCATATGAACTTTTTGAAAAGAACATTTTTAGCCGTAGCGATAACTTTATTCGCTGGATTGGCTCTACAGGCTCAAAAGATTGCAATCGTCGATATCAATGCGGTCTTGGCAGAGTTGCCTGAATATATTCAAGCTCAGCAGGAGATAGATAAGATCGCTGCCGACTGGAATCAAGACATCGCAAGAGAGTTTGATAAGGTCAAGAGTATGTACAACAAGTATCAAGCTGAGCAAGTACTCCTAAGTGATCAGGTGAGAGCCCAAAGAGAAGAGGAGATTAAGCAAAAAGAAAAAGAAGTGAGAGATCTGCAAAAGAGAAAGTTTGGTCCAGAAGGCGAATTGTTCTTGAAGAGAAGAGAAATCATCAATCCTATACAAGACAAGGTTTTTGGAGCAATAGAGACTTATGCGCTTGACATGGGGTTTGACGTGATATTTGACAAGTCAGGCTCGGCAGGCGTATTATTCGTCGGTGACAAATTTGACAAAACTGACATTATTAAGAGAAGACTCGGAATAAGATAAAAATCTATATTTGCGCACCCTAAAAAGCGCATAAACCTAATTAAATTAAAAAAGATCAGAGATATGATGAAATATACGATTACACTAATGATTACCTTCTTAGCATTATCACTTAGTGCACAGAAGTTTGGGTATATCAACTCACAGGCATTGATAGGAGAAATCCCTCAAGTCAAAGAAGCCAATGCTGAACTCGAGACAGTTAAAAAGCAGTATGAGAAGCAGGGACAGGATAAAGTCACCTCTCTACAAACTAAATATCAGGCTTTAGAGCGCAAACAAGCTCAAGGTGAGATTTCACCAAAACAATTAGAAGTAGAGGCTCAAGCGCTAAAGCAGGAAGAATTAGAGATAGCTAAATTTCAACAGGATATCCAGCAAAAATTATATGAGAAAAGTGAAGCTTTACTCAAGCCTATCAGAGATAAAATTCAAACGGCTATAGATGAGGTGGCCAAGGAAAATGGCTATAGCTACATTTTTGATCGGAGCATGGGCATTATCCTTTTTGCTGATGATTCAACAGACATCAGTGGCTTAGTACGAGCCAAGCTTGGGATGTAATCCTCGAGAGATCACCATGAGTATAAAAAAGCCCTTGCAATCATTGCAAGGGCTTTTTTAAGTTTAAGTGCTACCATAATCTCCCCAGACGCAAATATTCAATTGACTTGGAAAATTGATTTAAATTAGATTTATAACACCAACATCGCTTTTATGCACTTATAAAATTGTTCTATGGAATCGTTTTTAGAATTTTTTGAAACCATGCCGTCCTGGCAGAAGCTCTTATGGATAGTAATCTGCTTATCTCTTAACTGGATAGGAGAAGCCATTAAACCACTATTCGATTTTGACTATACCAAGCTCAAGCACGTAGGTACTAACCTTGTGTTTCTAGGCGTTGATCTGACTATCAACGTGCTCTTCGGTCTTGCTACTATAGGTATCATGCTCTGGCTATCAGCCAATCAAGTCGGTTTATTATACTGGATAGACTTGCCTCTAGTCGTTGAGCTATTACTTGGGGTTATGATCTTAGATTTTATGGCTCAATATTTAGTGCATTACTTGTTGCATAATGTGCCGTGGATGTGGAGACTCCATATGGTACACCATAGTGACACACATGTGGATGCGACAACTGCAACCAGACACCATCCAGGAGATTATCTGTTGAGAGAAGTATTTTCACTTATCGCTATTATCATCGGAGGGATACCATTGGCTTATTATCTGTTCTACAGAATATTGACGGTATTTTTCGCCTACTTTACTCATGCCAATATTAGCTTGCCTAAAGCCATAGATCGAGCCCTGAGCTATATTATTGTCACGCCTGACATGCATAAGTTTCACCATCACTTCGAGCGACCGTGGACAGACACCAATTTTGGTAATATCTTTTCTTTTTGGGATCGCATGTTCGGTACTCTAGTGTACGACAACCCAAAAGACATTGTCTACGGCTTGGATGTCACTGATGACAGTAAGGATTTAGATCTTGCTTATCAATATTCCTTGCCATGGAATAAAGACATAAAAGTGGAGAGTCGAGGTTGGAAATTTTGGCAGAAGAGTGATGCTGCTCACACCTAGGAGCTGCGCTAGTTAAAACCGAATAGTTTAATGTATTTTACTTACTCATAAAACATCCTATTATGAGTGAGTCGAAACTGAAAAGGACGACCCAATCTAAGAAGAACAGATTCGTCAAGGAATTGCTGTCTGATATGTCGAGCCTACAATATATGCTTGATCATAACTGGTTTGAGGATGATATCATACGCATTGGTGCCGAACAAGAAGTGGTTATCATAGACAAGGAAAACTTTACGCCGCTCAACTTAGGTCCTACAGTTGTAGATGATCATCCGCAGCACGAATGGCTCGTAAATGAGTTGGCTCAGTTTAATGTAGAAATAAATCTCAACCCTCAGCGCTTCGAAAAACATGCTTTATCCCTCATGCAAGGCGAGCTCGAAGGATATCTGGAGATTTTGGATACAATCTTGGCAAAGGATAATGCGGGCTATATAATCACTGGCATATTACCGACACTGCGCAAACATAACTTGGACATCAAGAATCTTACTCCTAAGGAGCGATACTATAGACTAATGAAGTCTATCCAAGACGAACTCAATGCGAAGTCATTTGAGCTAAGGTTGATCGGCATTGATGAATTATTAGTCCGCCATGATACGCCATTATTGGAAGCCTGTAACACAAGCTTTCAGGTGCATCTGCAGGTGTCTGCACAGAATTTTGTGCCCTACTATAATATGGCTTTAGCCTTGACGGCCCCAAGTATTGCGATTTCATCTAACTCGCCGTTGGTCTTCAGTAAACGTCTATGGCATGAGACCCGCATCGCCCTGTTTCAGCAAGCCATAGATACTCGTCGCACAAGAGATCATATGCGCCAGATGAGTCCACGAGTAACTCTTGGTAATGGTTGGGTCAATGAATCAGTAATTGATATCTTCAAGGAGGACATCGCACGATTCAACATCTTGATGCATGAGGATATCGACGAAAACTCAGAGCAAAAGATAAATAAAGGCAAAGTTCCTAAGCTTAAGGCTCTACAACTACATAACGGTACCATATATAGATGGAATCGTCCTTGCTATGGTATAAGCGATACAGGCAAGCCACACCTGCGTATAGAAAATAGAGTATTTCCTGCTGGCCCAACCATTATAGATCAGATGGCCAATACTGCTTTTTGGTTAGGTGCGATGATCGGCTTGAAGGATGAATATCAAGACATTACTAAAGAAATGTCCTATGAAGATGTCCGAGATAACTTTGGCAAGGCGGCGAGATTTGGGATAGACTCCAAATTCACTTGGCGCAATGACCTAAAAATAAATGCCAAAGAACTAATCCTCAAAGAGCTCCTACCTCTCAGCAGAGAGGGACTTAAGTCTATGAATATTAAAAAATCAGAAATTTCTCGATATCTGGATATCATCGAGGCTCGTGCAGAAAGACATATGACTGGCGCAAGATGGCAACTGAGATCTTATACCAAGCTAGCTAAAGAGGCCAACAACAATCATGAAGCGCTGACGATACTTACAGAGTCTATGTATAAGCAGCAACAAGAAAATAGACCCGTACATAGCTGGGTGGAGCCGCAGTATAGCGACTACAAAAGTTACAAACCGGAGAAGCAAACTGTTGCAGAGTATATGGATACAGACTTATTCACGGCTCAAAAAAATGATATGGCAGAACTGGTTGCACAGCTGATGACCTGGAAGAACCTTGACAACATGGCAGTAGAAACTAAAAAAGGCAACTTTATAGGACTCATCTCATTGAGACAAATCACCGCCGCCATTCTCAAAAACAAGAGTACCAAGAAGAAAAAGCGTGATCTACTCGTAAAAGATATTATGGAACCGAGTCCCGTAACCATTAGTCCCGATTATCCAATTAGGGATGCCTTAGAGCTACTGACTAATGAAAAAATCACTTGTCTCCCCGTATTATTAAAAAAAGAGTTAGTTGGAATAATCAGTCAGAAACAAATTGCAGGAATTAACAAAAGTCTCATTGGGAGATTGGAATAAACTGACAGCTTAGGTATTATGCAGTTCAAGTCAAAGTTGCCAGAAGTTGGAACCACCATCTTCACTGTCATGAGTAGGATGGCCCATAAACATGGCGCGATCAATTTATCCCAAGGATTTCCAGATTTTCCTGTTGCTCAACAATTGAAGGACCTCATCAATAAATATGTGCAACAGGACTATAATCAATATGCTCCGATGGCCGGCGTTCTGGAGCTTAGAGCGGCTATTGGCCAAAAAGTAGAATTACTCTATAATCGCAAACTAAGCATTGAAGATGACATCACCATTACTAATGGTGCCACTGAGGGGCTTTATAGTGCCATCTCTGCTTTTATATCAGCAGGAGATGAGGTGATCACCTTTGAGCCTGCCTATGACAGTTATGCGCCCGCCATACAGGTAAATGGCGGAATAAATATACCTATCCGCCTTAGTACACCAAATTATAAAATAGATTGGGATGAGGTAGCCGATCAGATTAGTCCAAAGACTAAAATGATCATAATTAATAATCCCCATAATCCTACTGGCACGGTGCTGAGCCGAACTGACCTATCTCATCTTATTGAGATTACTAAAAACACAGACATCATAATCTTGTCTGATGAGGTCTACCAACACCTCACCTATGATGGTCACCGGCATGAGAGTGTGCTTAGATATCCCAAGCTTGCAGAGCGAAGCATAATCACCATGTCATTCGGTAAGACCTTTCATGCTACTGGATGGCGGATAGGATATGCCGTGGCGCCCAAGCTACTGACAGCAGAGCTGAGAAAAGTCCATCAATTCAATACTTTTAGCATTAACACGCCACTGCAGTATGCTCTTGCAGAATATCTCAGGGAACCCAAACACTATCTGCAGCTTGCTCAGTTTTTTCAAGCCAAGAGAGACTTATTTCAAGAATCAATTTCATCGAGCCGTTTTAATATCCTGCCATGCCAAGGCAGCTACTTTATGCTTGCCTCTTACCGGCGGATTTCAGGTATGAGTGATCAGGAATTTGCCAGATGGATTACTCGAGAAAAAGAGGTGGCAGTGATTCCAATTTCTTCCTTTTACACCGATGATACCGATCAAAGTGTTATCAGATTTTGCTTTGCTAAGAGTGATGAGCTATTATTACGGGCCGCAGAACTAATCAATAAGATATGAATCAAGACTTAACAGTTACACTCGTGCAGTCTGACATAGTCTGGCATGATGTCGATCAAAATATAGCTGCCTTTGATCAAAAAATAGCGTCAATCGATCAATATACAGATCTCGTCATTTTGCCAGAGATGTTCACCACTGGATTTAGCATGGAGGCTTCCAAGCTGGCAGAAACCATGGATGGAAAGACCGTGAATTGGTTACGGGAGAAAGCTATAGAAAAAAATGTTGCCATTATGGGCAGCATTATTGTCGAGGAGAACAAGCAATATTTTAACAGGTTGATCTGGATGAACCCTGATGGTAGTCTTAAAAAATATGACAAGCGTCATCTATTCGCTATGGCTGAAGAAGATCGATATTATCGCGCTGGTCGTGATCGACTGATAGTCTCCTACAAAGGGTGGAACATCTGTCCTTTGATTTGTTATGATCTAAGATTTCCTGTGTGGTCCAGAAACGTCAACTTTCAGTATGACCTACTTATCTACATCGCCAGTTGGCCAGATAGAAGATCATATGATTGGAACACACTCCTGCGAGCCCGAGCTATAGAAAACCAATCCTATGTCATTGGCGTCAATAGAGTGGGTACTGATGGAAATGATTTGCCTTACAATGGAGATAGCTGCATCATTGATCCAGGATGGAACAAGACTTTATGGCATCAAGAGCGGTCTGAGGTCGTCCATACGATGACACTATCCAAGTCCCATTTGAACAAAGTGAGAGAGAAGCTGCCATTTAGCAAGGATGCGGATCGGTTTGGGATAGAGATATAGTAGAGATTAAAGAGCTTCTGGTATCTATACTGTAGATCTTCTAGTTTAGAGATTTGTCAGGTTGAACAATAATCGCTCAAGGCGTTATATATTTTGATGGTTGTAAATCAGCCATTCTTTTTATCAAAGGAAATATATTTGCACCAACTTTTCCGAACGCTTAAAATAGAAAGAAAGTTATGCTATTCGATTTAGACATGATTAAAGCCCACTACGAGGCACTACCTGAAAAGATTAAGAACATAAAGGCTAAACTCGGGAGACCATTAACGCTCGCCGAAAAAATCCTTTATTCACATCTTCATGAAGAGTCTCCACTTCAATCTTTTGAGAGAGGAAAAGATTATGTCTTTTATGCTCCTGATAGAGTAGCTATGCAAGATGCTACAGCACAGATGGCATTGCTTCAGTTTATGATGGCAGGAAAGGACAAAGTAGCGGTTCCATCCACAGTTCATTGTGATCATTTGATTCAGGCCAAGATGGGTGCTGATACAGATTTGCAACATGCGATCAACACAAGTAACGAGGTTTTTAACTTCCTTGAGTCTGTATCAGATAAGTATGGTATTGGCTTTTGGAAGCCAGGTGCAGGAATCATTCATCAAGTCGTTCTTGAAAACTACGCCTTCCCTGGCGGGATGATGATTGGTACAGATAGCCACACCGTGAATGCAGGAGGATTAGGAATGGTAGCAATCGGTGTGGGCGGTGCAGATGCCGTAGACGTGATGGCAGGAATGGCCTGGGAGTTAAAAAATCCAAAGCTCATCGGTGTCAAACTTACTGGTAAGCTTTCTGGATGGTCAGCACCAAAAGATGTTATCCTCCGAGTGGCAGATATTCTTACTGTCAAAGGAGGTACAGGAGCGATAGTTGAATATTTTGGTGATGGGGCAATTAACCTAAGCTGTACAGGCAAAGGTACCATATGTAATATGGGCGCAGAAATTGGTGCCACCACATCAACCTTTGGCTATGACGATTCTATGGATAGATATCTCCGAGCAACTGGCAGAGCAGAAGTAGCTGATCTTGCCAATAACATTAGAGAGCATTTAACAGCAGATGCTGAATGCTATGAGAATCCAGAAAAGTATTTTGATCAAGTCATAGAGATTGACCTCAATACATTGCAGCCAAAATTGAATGGTCCGTTTACACCAGATTTATCTACTAATGCTGGAAAAGAAATGACTACTAAGGCCAGTGAGAAAGGCTGGCCACTTGACGTTGAGTGGGGCTTAATAGGTTCATGTACGAACTCATCTTATGAAGATCTGTCAAGAGCAGCTTCAGTAGCTAAGCAAGCACTCGACAAAGGGCTAAAGACTAAAGCAGAATTTGGCATCAATCCTGGTAGCGAGCAGGTAAGATTTACGGCAGAACGAGATGGCTTGTTAGAAATATTCGAAAAACTCGACGCTAAAATCTTTACTAATGCATGTGGTCCCTGTATAGGGCAATGGGCGAGATATAATGATCCAATGAATGCACCTAAGAATAGTATTGTGCACTCGTTCAATAGAAACTTCTCTAAGAGAGCAGATGGCAATCCTAACACCCATGCATTTGTAGCATCACCAGAACTAGTTGCAGCAATTGCAATCTCTGGAAGGTTGGATTTCAATCCTGCCACTGACACCCTAACTAATGAAGCTGGTGAAGAAGTAAAATTGGAAGAACCAACAGGTTATGAGTTGCCGCCAAATGGATTTGATGTGAAAGATGCGGGTTATAATGCGCCAGCAGAAGATGGAGGTAGTATAGAAGTTAAAGTATCTCCTACATCTGACAGACTTCAGTTGTTGACGCCTTTTACCACCATTGAACCAGACCATCTGCATGGTATGAGGACACTTATCAAAACTAAAGGCAAGTGTACCACAGATCATATCTCTATGGCAGGACCGTGGTTAAAGTATAGAGGTCACTTAGAGAATATCTCTGAAAACTGCTACACAGGTGCAATTAATTACTTCAATGATGAGGCTAACAAGGTTCTCAATCTTGAAACGGGAGAATACCATGCGGTTCCTGATTCAGCGAGAGCTTATCAGAAAGCAGGAATTGGGACTGTCGTATTTGGCGAAGAAAATCTGGGCGAGGGCTCTTCACGTGAGCATGCTGCTATGGAGCCAAGGTTCTTGGGAGTCTATGCTGTTATCGTAAAGTCATTCGCACGTATCCACGAGACTAATCTTAAGAAACAAGGGATGCTTGCCTTGACATTTGTGAATCCTGATGACTATGAGAAGGTCCGTCAAGACGATACAATCTCACTATATGGGTTCGGAGATATGGCGCCAGGCAAACCATTGACAGTGCATCTACAACATGCTGATGGCTCTGATGATTACTTCGAAGTAGCACACACTTATAACCAAGCGCAGATCGAATGGGTGCGGTCAGGATCTGCTCTTAACAAGATTAGAGAAGAGGCCGGAGTAGCATAAGATTATATTTTAAAAATTATATATGTTATTTTTATGGTGTTGGGCTAGTGCTCAACACCATTTTTTTTCAAAACGAAACACTTTACTTATGTGGAAAGAATTTAAAGAATTCATTTTTACTGGCAACGTCATCGATTTTGCCATCGCTGTAATCTTAGCAGGCGCAGTTGGCCTTGTGGTAACTGGATTTGTACAAGACATTGTCATGCCTATAGTAGGTAACTTCGCAGGTGGTTATGATTTTGCAGACCTTAAGCATGTATTATCTCCAGCTGAGTTTGGAGCTGATGGCGTAGAAACTAAACCAGAAAATGCAATTAGATACGGTGCTTGGATTAATTCTATTATCAATCTATTGATTGTTGGTATGGTATTATTCTGGCTTGCCAAGGCTAAAATCAAGTTCATGGGAGCAGCGCCTGATCCAGGGCCAACTGATGATCAGACACTTCTTGGTGAAATCAGAGATCTCCTTAAGAAGTAATCTTATTGGACTATAAATTACATCATGGGTTCGGCAAGCACTTGTCGAGCCCATTTTCTTTTTAGATACTTGCATCATGAGAAAGATAGAACACATCGGAATCGCTGTAGCCGATATCGATCAGGCTAACGCTCTGTATGAGAAGTTACTCGGAACAGCTCCATACAAATCTGAAGAGGTAATCTCACAAGGTGTAATTACCTCGTTCTTTAGATCAGGGCCTAATAAGATTGAGCTAGTGGCACCTACATCTGCTGATTCTCCAATTGCTAAATATCTGGACAAAAAAGGAGAAGGATTGCATCATATCGCATTTGATGTAGCAGACATCCGACAAGAAATGTCCCGCCTCAAATCAGAAGGATTTAGGCTACTGTCCGAAGAGCCTCAACCAGGCGCGGATAACAAACTAATTTGTTTTATTCATCCAAAGTCGACCAATGGCGTGCTCATAGAGCTTTGCCAAGAGAAGGACAGCTAAATGGATATATTAACCTATATCATTGCTATAGCTGGCGGCTTCCTTGCGGGCATAGTTAATACGCTTGCTGGCAATGGCTCGGCCATTACGCTCAGTATTTTCACAGAGTTGTTCGGACTTCCTGGTAATATCGCTAATGGTACGAATAGGGTTGGCATATTATTTCAAGGTTTTTCTTCAAGCTATGGTTTTATAAGAAATGGACGCTTCAATAACATCCCTTATACTTGGCTCTACATACTTGTAGCTACTGTTGGTGCAATTATGGGAGTATTAGTTGCCCTGTCCGTGACTAATGAACAGTTCATGCAGGTATTCCGATATCTCCTATTAGTTACGTTGCTGGTTCTCTTAGTTAATCCTAAGCGCTGGCTTATCAAGACCGATATTACTAGAGTCCCAAACCTATGGATTGCGATACCGTGCTTTTTAGGTCTAGGGTTTTACGGCGGATTCATTCAGATGGGTATGGGCGTATTTTTTTTAGTCGTCACTGTTCTTGTTATGAAAATTAATATCATAGATGCTAATGTCCTCAAGACTGCTATAGTGGCGCTCTATACGATAGTCGTCGTTTATCTATTTCATCGCAATGGGTTCATTGAATGGAAACTGGGACTAACAGTAGCGATAGGTCAGTCTATAGGAGGCTATCTCACTGCTGATTTTGCTTCACGCTATCCCGATGCAGACCGCTGGGCATATCGGTTGCTGATTGTGGTTATTCTAGTGGCGATATTGAGTGCCTTTGATATTATGTAGGTTAGGTAAACTAATGATGTACTGTTGCAATTCTTTCCAATGAATACAGGGCTGCCTGAGACTTTCTAGACAGGTGTTTACCATAAAGCAAAATGCCCACTTTTACTTTGTCATCTTCTTCAGATTCATATTTTTCCTTAAGAGCACTAAATTCCGCATTAGCATATTCGATATCGGCATTCGCAACATGTCGAATATAGCTGGCATATAAAGTTCTTTCTTCTGAGTTAAGGCTTTCTTCAACTTTAATATAAGCATCACTAATAATGTCTAGATCGATTGCTTTTTGTTCTACTAGTATTGCCAATAAGTACTTAGTCTCCTTAAAAGCAAATTCAGTTTCATCTTCCAAAAATGACCACCTAAGATACCTTAGAGCCATATCTTGAATCCCTTTTTCGTCAGTGTCCAGAGAGCGCTCGAATTCCTTTTTTACTTCCAAATACAATTCTCTATCGTCATATCCTCCTAATAAGTGCATTTTGGTAAGGTAATTTATGGCTATTGTTGATCTATTATCACCTAGTCCATTAACAACAAAGTCTTCCATGAAACTTGAATGAAATTCAGCTCGTGTTATTGGATCTAATCGGTCAATTAAGTTTTTAGATTCGTAATCAATTAACTCAGTAATGTCCTGATTTGAACAGGACGCACAGATCAGAAATGACACTAAAACGATGAATAAAACAGGTCTGAACATAATAATTGTTAATCTGTACATGGTGGACAATCAATAGTTAAGATACCTTCAGAGTCAACTGACCAATTACAATTGCAAGAATCAGCATATTCTTCACAACAATCCCAATTAGAGTCACCGAAATCATAATTTGGGTCCCCACTATTTCCTCCAGCCCATCTACTAAGGTCCCATCTTGTCTGATCACCATTAGAGTAGGTAAATTGTATCAAGAAATCTGAAGATACGCAATCAAAATCTGAGTCGTTAAACCAACTTTCTACTTGTGTGAAGTCCCCAAAAAACCAAGCAGCATCAGGACTACAACTTTTGAGTATAGGGCAATGAATTCTGTTCGCTCTTCTGGTATATTAATTGAAGTTCCTCTTATATACTTAATGAGGGTAATTAAGTAAGTGTTATATTGATGATTGCCGTTCTTATTGTGGTAGAACACAACTGAACTCAAGTTCTCTTACAACCTCTTTTTCTTCTTCTCATATATACCGATGCCATCGAAACACATCCAGATGAAAACGGCTCATATCCTCATTTCGAAATGACCAAAAAAGGAGTGAGCATTAAAAAATGCTATTCTTCTGAATACACCCACATTTAATATCTTGTATCTGTGATCCGTTACTATATCTACCTTCTTCCGCTCATCTGCCTATCCTGCGCCCAGCAGAGTCCATGGGAGGCACCTTGGGATGAGATCTTAGACTCGGACTCAGAGTTGTTTAACCACGTCATCGATAGCCTTGAGTACTACGAAGTACAGGTACTTTATACACAGGTGGATCATGTAGACGGGCTCACTAAACTTACATCTCACCCGCTCAATATTAGAGAAGAAGAGTACTTCTATCCTGCCAGCACAGTCAAGATGCCTGTAGCGTTCTTAGCACTAGAATATATTAATGAACTGGCGGCTTCTAATCCAGAGATTAATCTATATACTACTATTAAGTACGACTCCATAGCGCCTCCACAGACTCCAGATTCTATTGACACAACTTCTTCCACAGACCACCCCAATGTTGCTGACTATATCGAAAAGATCTTTTCCGTAAGCGATAACAACGCTTACAACAGACTTTATGAACTATTGGGTCAAGACTATATCAATGAGCGAATGAAAGAGAAGGGCATCTTTAAGGATAGCAAAATCATTCATAGAGTTGGAGTGTCAGGATTTGATATAGAGGCCAATCGATATACTAATCCATATCAATTAATCAACGACCTCGGAGAAATCTTGTATGAGCAGGATGAATTGTATGCACTATATCAAGACTATCCGATCATGAATAATGTCAAAAAAGGTATAGGGCGATATGATGACGATCTCGATAGTGTGATTTATGAGGCTTTTGACTTTTCATATAAGAACTTCTTTTCCATCAGAGAGCTACAGGAATCTCTCGTCAGAGTGATCCATCCAGAACTATATGACTCCACCGAACAGTACAACTTGAGTGAAGAGCAGCTCAACTTCCTGCGCAATACCATGAAGAAGATCCCAGATCAATATCCTCATCTCAAGGATAACACAGATTATTACGACAGTTATGTGAAGTTCTTCATGTATGGAGATTCTCAGGACCCAATACCAAATCATATAGAAATTTCTAATAAGGTAGGTTGGGCATATGGATATCTAACCGATAACG
>CAZAXY010000062.1:0-22071 GCA_964489125.1 uncultured Saprospiraceae bacterium | reverse complement strand
ACTATTTTCCCACTATTCCCGCAATACGCCTCGGCTACGACAGGATCTGTATATGAGGAAGTGATGAATGTCATGAAGAAGCGAGAATTATTACCGACGCTGAAGTTTATCAACTCTTATTACGATCATCCAGATGTCATAAAACTCTACGCAGATAAAGCACGTAAACATGACTTGACCGCCTACGATCATTTCATCTTTTCCTTTCATGGTGTTCCTCAGCGTTATCTCAAAAAAGAAAACGACTACTGCAAATGCGATGGCCAGTGTTGTATGACCATAGGACCGGATAATCAGTTTTGCTATTCTGCCCAGTGCCATCAGACAGCATTTGCAATTGCTAGGGAGCTTGATATTCCTAAAGACAAGTATACGGTCAGCTATCAGTCACGCTTTGGTCCAGAGGAATGGATTCAACCCTATACTGACAAGGTTATGGCGGAACAGTTAGAACATGGCAACAAAAACATACTGGTATTTTCCCCTGCCTTTGTAGCAGACTGCTTAGAGACAACGATCGAAATCGGATATGAATACAAGGAAGAGTTTATAGAAGAGGGAGGAGAAAAACTCGATCTTGTTGAAAGCCTCAACGATGATCCTCGTTGGATAAAGGCTGTCGCTGAGATGGTCCGATAGGGTTTAGTGTATTAGGCTTAGTTGATTACTGCTATCTCTGTGTCTTTACTCGCTACCCGCTAATCTTCACTCGTTACTGAATAAGCGCTATTACATCTACTTTGGCTCTTACGGTCTGACCAAGCTTTACGGTGTATTGGGTTCCTACTGGAAGGTATATATCTACTCTTGATCCAAACTTAATAAAACCCATTTCACCTCCTTGGGTAACTGCCTGTCCTGCTTTGGTGTAATTCACTATTCTACGGGCCATGGCACCCGCTATTTGCCGACAGAGGACTTCTACTTGATTGGTTTTATAGACTGTGGTATGTCGCTCATTCTCTGTTGAGGATTTGGGATGCCAGGCTACAAGATATTTGCCAGCATGATATTTTTCATAAGAGATAGTGCCGCTGACAGGGTGGTGGTTACTATGTACATTAAGAGGTGACATAAATATTGAAATCATCAAGCGTTCATCTTCAAAATACTCACTCTCTATGGTATCTTCAATCACCACAACTTTACCATCTGCTGGCGCATAGATTTTAGAAGAGTCCTCAGCGGGTAATGCTCGGGCGGGTTTGCGAAAAAACCACAATATCAACCCAAATATGATCAGTGAAGCCGTTAATAGCACTGCCATGACATATGGATTACCTCCTAATCTCCAGAATGTGAGATTTAGGATACTCAGGAATACTAATGCAATAGTTATTGTAGCTCGTCCTTCTTTATGGAGGGTCATAAGGGTGTGTTAGTGTGATACGCAAGATAAACCAGCGTTATACGAGTGTAAGATATAGTATCACAAATGGAATGCTATATATAAAACTGTCTAATCGGTCTAAAAATCCACCATGCCCTGGCATGATGCTCCCAGAGTCTTTGATGTTATGATGTCTTTTCCAGGCAGATTCAGTGAGGTCACCTAATATACCCATGATCCCGCAGATAGCCGCAATTATGATCCATGAAGCAGAACTGATCATAACTAAATTGAGCGAGATAATCCATGCGGCCACGAGGCCTAAGAGCAGCCCCCCTATCCAGCCTTCCCATGTTTTACCTGGAGAAATTGTAGGATGTATTTTGTTGCGGCCTATAGCTCTACCTACGAAGTATGCCCCAGCGTCATTGATCCATAGGATTATGAACACGCCCAAGAGAATAAGATGAAATTGACCACCCTGCATCAGTTGATTAACGGCAATAGTAAATGGCATTAGAGCCAGCGCAATAGCAGATAGTATGACATTGCCCTGACTAAAAATAGATTGCCCTCGTATCATGATGAGCAATCCATTAAACGAGTAGATTGAACAGATAACACCGGTCATTGCCAACCAAATCTTAGGATTATGGACAAAATTAATGAGTAATGCCCCGACGATTATAACTGCAACGATGTAGCGTCCCCTTATAGCCTTATCAACAGAACCATAACTATTAGTGATAAACTCGTAGATGCAAACCAGCGAAAAAACCTGTGCCAGAATCAATGATGGAAGATTACCGAGTAAGGTAGCTGTTACTATAGCTACAACATAAATGATTGCTGGAAGAATCCGTTTTCTGAGATCTGAGTTCATATGTAGTTTTCATTCGTCAGAGCTGTATCTCTTGTTGAGAGTTGCCCTGTCTTTGCCCAAGCAAAAATAGTGTACCTGCGGCTAATGTTGAGCCTATTATCAGAGTTATGGGCAGGTCGGGCGTATTCTCTAACATACTTGGATCAACCTCTCCAATACTATATAGACTGATAACCTGAAGGCTATTATTGAGTAAATGTAAAACCATTGGAACATAGATCGATCGGCAATAATAGTATGAGTATCCTAGTAGTAAGCCCAAGAAGCTCAGCGGGATAATTCGCTCGAGTTGCATATGAGTTAAGCCAAATAAAACCGACGCTATTAATATAGCTATGTGAGGATTAGATAAGCTCTCTGATAATTTATTTTGAACAATACCTCTGAATATCAACTCTTCCCCGATGGCAGGTAATACACCTACAATCACAAGACAGATGATGAGATCTCCTATTCCATCCATCTTTAATACATTCGTGAGCATTAAGATGGCATCATCTTGGCTAGCCCGAGCCCATTCAGGAAGTGGAATAGATGCATTAAGTTCAGTGAGAAAAGCTACCAGTGGATAGCTCAGAACTATAGCGCCTCCCCAGATTAATAAACTCTTGATATCAATGCCCCGATCAGCCTTGATATATCGTAAAAATGTGTTTTGATGAAAGTAGAAGGCAAACGCAACCGTTGTACCTAAGAACATGCTAATATGATTGACCATCAATCCAACACGAAGCGAAAGTCGCTCAGCATCAGTGAGATCGGTAGATCGTATTATGGTCGTCATTGAGTGTCCCCCAAGAAACACAAGACCCTCAGAAATAAGACTGCCAATCAGCCCCGCTCCTAACATTATTAGGAACAGGATTAATACCTGTCTAAGCGGATTGATATGTCTATCCAATTATTGCTTAATCAACTTTTTGGTGATGATGTCGCGGTTGTTAAATATGACATTGACTAGATACACCCCAGATTCGAGATCACGGATATCTATCTGTTCTCTGATCCTTAGACTTTGATTGCTCAAGGTGCGTTCTTGAATCAGTCGGCCAGTTACATCGACTATGGTGATCTGCATATCTTCTGCAGTGTCTTCTAAGTTGAGTGATACCATTACCTCGTCAGAAGCTGGATTAGGAATCACCTCAAAATTCTGCTCATCAACAAAATCATCAACTGCAGTGTCCAGATTCTGAATTTCAAGATTATCAATTGCCCATCCCCATCCGAATACGGCTGGATCTGAGAATAATCTGAATCTTATCGATACGATGTCTCCAAGTGCAAAATCTCCGCTTTCGATCATATTAATCTTTCTTGTGCGAAACTGACTCAAGCGTCCCGGAGCAAATGAGCTTGGCGGATTACCTCTAATATCCGACCGATAGGCACTTAACCAGACAGGATTATCTGTGCTATCATAGCCATCTGCAAATGGAATCCAGTCTTGCGTGCCTTGACGTCGACCTTCAACCACGACAAAGTCCCAAAATCGATCTTGCCCAAACACCGTCCCTGGATCTCCTGGCTCTACTAATACAACCTCTTGAAATTCTATCACAGGACGCTCTGGTCCTATGATAATGGGTATGCTCAACTCATAGGTCAGATTAAGGCTATTACCGGCACCTGCTTCAGAATACGGGTGATCTGAGTGTATGGCAGGTGATGAGAAATTAGGTTCCTCTCTGATGCTGAATCCGCTGCCTTCAAAATCATTACTCTCTACATCAAATGTATTCATATAGAAGCTAACAGGCTCTCTCGGTGCTGCTATCGGTATGGTAATAAATGATCCATCGGCTGGGAAGGTCGACATATTATCATTGATAGATTCATCTTGTGCTACGATACGATATTCTAAAACGTCCCCTTCAATTAAGGCTCTTCCAAAATCAATAGTGCCATTGAATTCATTTTGCGCGAAAATGTCTGTGTTGTTTTGATCTGTTACCATTGGTACTCGACTTAATGAGCCAGCATTAAGTCGCCATTCGATGAAAACTGATTCCAATGCTACAGGTCCTGGGTCTGTGACGTCCGCTGTCAGGTCTATCGATTCTACGCGATTCGATTCATTTATTCCAGAGAGAGGGTCATGCAATATCTCAGGTCCAATTGTATCGATTAGAAACTGATATTGACCGAAGAACTCTGGTGCTGGACTTGGTGTAGTTCGAGTTATTCCTCGACTATCAGAAACCTCTATGAACCATTGAAAAGTCTGTGGACCTCCTGTTGCCTCAAATATCCTACTAAATACACTTGCCTCAGCAGTTTCATCCAGTGGTATAACTGATTCAGTGGCAAACGTATCTGTTGATATATGTAAAGCAACAGAACTGGTATCATACGGGATATCACTGTCAATCTCAAATCTGAAGTCAAAATCTTGATTTAAATCTTCTGTAAAATTATCTTCAAATAATAAACGAACCGTGGCCATTGCCCAACCCATATCATAGAGCATCTCTGTCGCTATTCCAGCATCTCTTAATACTTGACCACGTGATACAGAAGGGGTCATTAGGGCATTTGGACCTGATCGATAAGTAGCTTCATCAACATGATGTAGGCTTGAACCTGGAGAAAAAGTTAATGGTGCAAAGAGCACCGCTCGATCCTCAATTTGACCTATTCTAAAGCCGTCCCAGAACAATCCTCCGTTACTTTCAAATGCTGCGGCAAGTCTAAATGATCCATTGTCAAAACTTTCTCTAAGATTATCTTCTGTCACATTTTCCATATAATTATCAAATGCGCTTGAAAAAATACCAAATTCGATTTGGGCATCTCCTTGTTGGTTAAAACCTGCAAAACCAGTGAAACCGATGCCATGAAGTACCTCATGAAACATAGTTGTAACAAAATCTATCTGAGCGCCTATACTATCAGGATTATCGAAATCAAAATAGAAGTCGGCATCAGAATTGATGAATATCCTGATGTCCGCATCTGCCTGAGTACCAGTAGATGGCGTGATTTCTTCACCGACAATTTTTTCTGCAAGAGCGACTGGGTAAATGCAATCAAAGCATGGAGAGTTAAATATGGCTTGAAACCTTGCACCTGGAGCGGCAGCAGCCAGTGTATTGGCATTACCTTGGCCATTCGCTAAGTTCTCAACCCATATGTTAATCGGAACATTGGAATTAAAAAATTCTGATAGAAGAGGCAAGGTCCCAATTTCAAAAGCATCAATGAGCTCCTGCGGGAAGTTTGACCCAGGCTCATAGTTCACATTAAAATTTAGCGGGTTATTCTTCGTGTAGGGCACCTTAGTTAGGTTTTTTTCGACATACTCCTTAATCACCTCATCGCTGTGGTTACAGATTACTGTCGGGCCATGTACCTCATGCCCAATCATTTTATCCAATGAATACTTGTAGGTGCTTTTATTATGGACCCGTTGTCCAGAAAGATTCATTGATACTAGGCAAGTTAGTAGTAGCAGTAAAATGTATCGCATGTGATTAAGTTTGACTGAATAGTAAAAGTAATTAAATAGCTTTTGTTGACTTTAAAATGATATTAATCTTATCACAGTTAGTTCATTTCAAGACTATAACATTAACTATTATGCATTAAACAGAAGATAGGTTTACTGACTTTAAAATTTACACAATTAAAACCGAGCTGTAGTTATCGATGTGGCATTGTGATATTTTTGCCCGAAATCTTTCTAAGCAATGACGAGACTGAGTGTAAATATCAATAAAGTGGCTCTCATACGTAATAGCCGAGGGAACAACTTGCCGGATTTAAGACAATTTGCGCAGGATTGCGAGTCTTACGGAGCTGAAGGGATAACAGTCCACCCCAGGCCTGATCAACGTCACATCAGATATGATGATTTGCACGTCCTGAAGGAGGCGGTCACTACTGAGTTTAATATTGAAGGCTATCCTTCTAAGGATTTCCTGAAGATAGTATGTGAAGTATGTCCTCATCAGTGTACGCTGGTGCCTGATCCGCCGGGCGTGCTCACATCAAGTGAGGGATGGGATACAATAGGGCAAGCCGATTTTCTGAAAGATGTAATAACGCAGTTGCATGAAGCAGGAATTCGGGCATCTATCTTTTTAGATGCCGACATAGCTAAATTCGAAGCTGTGCCGCAGTGTGGTGCCGATCGAGTTGAACTGTACACTGGCGATTATGCGAAGGCCTATACTGATGATCCGAATAGGGCAATTCAAGATCATTTGTCGGTCAGTCGCAGGGCTGCGGAGCTCGGTATAGGTCTCAATGCTGGTCACGATCTGAATCTTGACAACCTTCAATTCTACAAGAACAATGTCAGCCGACTATTAGAAGTGTCTATAGGACACGCATTAATAAGCGATGCCTTATACTACGGTATTCAAAACACCATAGGCATGTATAAGAAATGTTTGAAATAGTTAGCAATAATGTGCCTAAAAAGTCGTTTTTATGGGGTCTTTCAGAGAACATTCTGCCATATCTTCTATGGAATATCACTCTAATATAAAGAGATTTAACCAGCTAATTTAATAATATCTCAATTTATTTCTGCCAATTGCTGTAGAAAAAGAACAATGTGTCGCCTATACATTAGATTTTGTATAAACAACATCTTTTCAGTCAACGATTAACATTCTCACAACGTTTTGTGTTCGATCTCTTAATATAAGCTAAACGATGAGATCGAATTAACAATTTTATAAACTAAACCGAAGAAGTATGAAAAGATTCTCATTACTCTTTTTCGCTTTGATGATGACATCAGGTGTATTGATGGCACAACGAACCATATCTGGTTCAGTTGTCGATGATACAGGCGAAAGCATTATTGGCGCAAACATTTTGGCTAAAGGAACGCCAACAGGAACAGTCACTGATTTTGACGGCAATTTTGCATTAGAAGTGCCAGATGGAGTTACGGCTCTAACTGTAAGCTTTACTGGATACGAGACGCAAGATGTTGACATAACCAATCAGTCAAACTTAGTAATTACCTTAAGCGAAGGTCAATTACTTGATGAAATAGTCGTCACTGGTTATGGAGGACAGGAAAGCAAAGCTTCAGTTGCTGCTGCGATTACCACTGTTCAAGCTGATCAGATTGAAGGACGCGCCAATGCTAGTATTGCTCAATTGCTCCAAGCACAGGCACCTGGTCTTAACATTGCTACAGGCACAGGTCAGCCTGGCGGGAACAGTACAATTCTTATAAGAGGCATAACCTCATTATCTGGTAATGTTGAACCATTATTTGTAATTGATGGTATCCCTGTAGATGAGGATAATTTCCGGAGTCTTAATCCAAATGATATAGAAAATGTCTCTATTCTCAAGGATGCTTCGGCGTCTAGTCTTTTTGGCAACAGGGCATCAGGCGGGGTGATCGTTGTTACAACTAAACAAGGTAAACTGAATACACCAACGAAGGTGAGATATACAGGTCAATATGGGATTACATCGGGTCAAGATCCAAATTTCTCATTGACTAATTCTGCAGAAATATTAGAATTAGAGAGAACAAGAGGTGCTGGTACTGGTGCTGGTGGATTTTCGCAATTTGTTGCTGACCAATTTGGAATTCCTACTAATAATGGGCCGTTGACTGATGAGCAGATAGCCTCTGTAGACAGTAGGTTTAATACTGATTGGGTAGATATCTTCTTGAGAGATGGACAATCTCAATCACATAATGTAAGTGTTACTTCAGGTGGTGATAATAGTACCATTTTCGCGAATTTTGGATGGTTCGATCAGGAAGGTATTGCTAGAAGATCAGACCTCGAGAGATTTAACTTGCGAACGAATTTTAGTCAGCAAACTGGACGCTTTAGAACAAGCGTTAACTTTTCAGCTAATTTTAGTAGATCGAATGAAATCCCTAACGAGTTCTCAGGAAATTTGGATAACCCGTTCTTAGCACCATATATCGCTAAGCCATATTTGGATGCTTTTAATGATGATGGATCTCTCAATTTAGAAGGAGATGGAACCGCAGGTTTTGCTAATACACCTTTCCTTACGCTTAATGAATCTATATTAAGTTCTAATAGTGAGCAAGAAATCAAGGCTTTAGGTAATGTAAGGTTCGAGTACGATATAATTGATAATTTGACCGCTTCAGTAAGTGCTGGACTTGATTATACCGAGGTAACTGATAGAGATATACAACCTCCAGAAAGTCTTAGAGCAATTACAAGTCAGGTTGGAGACTTTGGAGGTACTCAGTTCGAACAGATACTTCGAGATAATAGAAAAAATATTCAAACAAGCCTTGTTTATAATACTACATTTAACGACAAGCACTTTATAAAGATATCGGGCTTCACTGAGTTAATCGATGATGATCGATCAGGATTTAATTTAGATCAGACGGGTTTATTTGAAGGTCTTGTAGGAACGGGTGCTGGATTCGTGCCAGGAAACACTCAGAATGATGACGGAGAATTTTTATTCATACCTGAGATCAACTCTTTTCTACAGAGTGTTTCTCAGTTTTCAGTGTTCGGAGTAGCTAAGTACGATTATAATAACTTATTTGGGTTTGAAGCGTCAATAAGAAGAGATGGTTCATCAAGATTTAGTGCAGAAAATAGATTTGCCACATTTTGGTCAGTTGCAGGGCGATGGAATCTATCTGAGGAGAGTTTTATAAAAGATATAGATTGGATCAATAATTTAAAATTGAGAGCCAGTTACGGAACAACAGGAAATGATAGAATTTTCGGCGCACATTATGCAGGTTTAGATGAAACTTTCGATTTGTTCGAATTGGGCAGTGGATTCCTTGGAGGAACTGCTTTGACACCTTCTCAGATCGCCAATCCAGAGCTGAAATGGGAGGTCACTAGAGAATTGAATCTCGGAGTAGATTTTAATTTATTTAGAAATCGATTGAGAGGTAATATAGATGTTTATGACAAGTTGAGTTCGGATGTATTCGCAGGTCGACCCAATACGTTAATTTCTGGAGGATTTGGTGAAATTGGCGCCAATGTTGCAGAAGTATCTAATCGTGGTGTTGAACTATTTGTGAGCTATGATGTCGTACAGAATCTTAATGGGCTAAATGTCAACGTATTCTTCAATGGTTCAGCTAATAGAAACAGAGTTGAGGCATTACCTCAGGTAGAAGCAGATGATAATGGAGATATCATTTTAGATAGAACTGAGAGATCTGTAGAGGCTGTCGGACATGCGTTCAATTCATTCTTTGTTGTGGAGTGGGCTGGTGTAAATCCAGCTAATGGAAATCCGTTATATAGAACTAGGGATGGAGAGCTTACCGAAACATTTAGTGATGCGGACAGAAGATTTACTGGTAAATCGTCTTTGCCTACTTATCAAGGAGGATTTGGAGCAAACGTGTCTTATAAAGGCTTCCAACTTGGAGCCAATTTCTCATTCGTAGCTGATGTGTTTAGAAATAATGGAACTTTTGGTGTGATCGAAGATCAGACACTTCTTGGAATTACGAATGCTTCAACGACTCTATTAGATGCTTGGACAGAACCTGGTCAAGTGACCGCTATTCCATCTCTTAACTCAGGTGCAACGAGAAATTTGTTTACCGATAGATACTTGGAGGATGCAAGTTATGTTAGGTTGAGAACTCTTAATGCATCATATACTTTTGGCGGATTAGACAAGCTTAATATTCCGTTTGAAAGTATCAGAGTATTTGTTCAAGGTGAAAACCTTGTCACCTTAACCGCATGGAGAGGATTTGATCCAGAATTTGATGTATTCAGAAACAATGATTTCTTCTCTTTCCCAAGTCCTAGGATTCTTACGGTAGGTTTAGATATTGACTTTTAAATTGAATAATAATGAGAAAGATTTTTATAATATTAATAGGTATTGTAGTCTTGTCGTCGTGCGATGAAACATTGACTATTCCGCCCAATACAGCACTAATTGCTGATACTGCATTTAACGATGTGGAAGACTTAGAATTTGCCCTCAATGGGGTGTATGCTACTTTGGATCGCTTTAATTATATCCAGTTTAACTCGACATTCTCCGACGAGACTAAGATCGGCGTTGATAACGGAGGACAACAATTTAACGTCCACTCTTTAATCCTTAACTCGAACACTGCGGCGGCAGAAAATATTTGGACGAATCGATATCGAATGATTAATCGAGCAAATAGGGTTATTGAGGCTGCGGGTCTAATCGAGGTAGAAGATCAGACTGCTGTTAATGATATTGTTGGACAGGCTATGGCACTTAGAGCGTTGGCACACTTTGAGCTATATCAATTTTACACACCCAATTTTACTGATCCGTCTGTGATGTCAGTTCCAGCTGTTACGGAGATTGTAACTACTCAGAATCTTTCTCGCAATACTGCAGGAGAGGTGATCAATCTAGTCAATTCGGATATTGCGCAAGCCCTTCAGTTATTGGATCCTAATCAGACAGATATCAACTTCATGACTATGGACGCGGTAAGAGCATTACAGGCTAAAGTAGCGTTCTTTACGGGAGATTTTGCAACAGCTTTGGCAGTGTCGAGGCCACTCATTGAGAGTTACCCAATCACTAACAGAGATGATTACTTGGCTATGTTTATTGATGATACGAATAAGCAAGAAGTAATCTATCAAGCGGGTGTTGTAGTAGGTGATGCGAGAATTGCTGGTGCCTGGGTTTTTACTAATCAATTTGGCCCATTCTTGGAGGTTGCTGATGGATTAATAGGAGCTATTGATAATCTTGAAGAAGACATCAGATTAGAGACTATTATAGATGTGCCGAGAGCAATTGGTACTGGAGTACAAGTAGTAAACAAATATCCAGGTGTTGCAGAACCGGGCCTTAATGATATTAAGATTTTCAGAGGCGCCGAGATGTTGTTGATCGCAGCAGAATCTTCGGCTCGTCAAGGTGATTTAGGGACTGCATCATCATTGATCACAAGCCTTAGACAAGCACGCATCAATGAGGAGCAGAACGTAATCTTTAATTCTCAAGCAGATGCGATTGACTTTATCGCCAATGAGAGAAGAATCGAGTTAGCTAATGAGGGAAGCAGATTTTTAGATCTTAAGAGGCTAAATCGCAGTCTTGAGCGTAATGTATCTGATTGCGAAAACCTCACTAACGCTTGTTTATTACCTGCAGGAGATTTTAGATTTGCGATGCCGATTCCTATTGGGGAACTGAGTGCGAACGATTTAATAACTCAAAATCCTGGCTACTAAACACACACTACTATGAAAAATTTCAATTACATAATTGCATTCTTGGCGATAATCGGTCTGATCAGCTGTGAAGAAACACAAGGGGTTTTATTTGAGGATACTTTGGTGGGGTTTAATACTGAAAACTCTCAACTGGTGTTCCTCAGAGATGGATCTGGTCCTGTTGCTTCAGGTATTACTGTCGATTTGATAGGAGCTCCACAAAATGAGACGATAAACTTTTCTTTTTCAGTAGATCCATCGTCTACAGCGATAGAAGGTACTCATTATACAGTTGATGGCACGACGGGGACTATACCGGCTAACTCTTTATCTGGTACAGTTTCTATTACTATTCTTCCTGATAATATCGATGTGGAAGATAACCTGACGCTTACTTTGAACCTTTCATCTGATTCTGGAGTTGCTGATTTTGCGGAGACTGCTTCATATACTGTTCAAGTGACTTGTCCTAACACGATTCCTTTGGATCGTACTTGGACAATTAATATTATCGAAGGAGCATTTGGTATAGCCGCATCAAGAGACGATGTGACTATTACAGATGCGGGAGACGGTACGCTTTTAGTTTCAGACATTACTGCTGGAGTACTTCCAGCATTGGGATGTTGTGATGCAGACGAGCCAGCGAATATTCTCAATATCTGTGATGAAATTACGATAGCACGTCCTGCGATGGGAGCGAGCTTTGGATATGAGACCAATGCAGAAGCAGGATTTGGACCTGGATCTTGGAATGCGGATAGTCAGGTATTAACGATCAATTGGTGGGAGCCAAGTAATGGTTTTGGAGCAATAGTAGAATTGTTCCCTAATTAATAACCTACTCAATATCAATTATTGAGATATTAAAGCCTCAAGTGATCAATAATCTGATTGCTTGAGGATTTTTTTTGCATATCCATGAATGAAGCCATAAGTACAATTCTTTTTCTACTAACATTTGTCATGAGTGTTTCTGGACAGTTCTCTGATATCACTGAGCGTACTGGCATTGCACACGTATGTCAGTCTGGAGAACTCTTAGGAGCAGGAGGTGCTTTTGTTGATATAAATGGAGACGACTATATCGACATGATGCTTGCAGGTGGCGCACAGATCGATAGAATCTATATCAATCAGAAAGACAATACGTTTGTTGAAGAAACTTGGCGCCTCCATTACGACCAGACTGATAAGGGGGTCACATCTGGGGTAAGTATTGGCGATGTGAATAATGATGGATGCAAGGATATTTTTCTTACTACGATTTCAGCATCGCACAGCAATGTCTTATTAGTGAACAACTGTGATGGGACATTTTCAGACCGTAGTAGCACAAGCGGAGTCAATGATGCTAATAGCAGTATTCATTCTGCTTTTGTGGATGTGAATGGTGATGGCTTCTTGGACATTTATGTCATCAATTATATTGCAGAGGATGGATTTGTTAGTGATAGTACAGGTATGGCAACAGGATTCGATCACCGCTGTGACTCCAACCTGCTTTATATCAATGATGGCACAGGTAGATTCAGTGAAATGACTGAATCTTACAATGCTTCTGGCAATGGTTGTGCGCTTGCAGTTGCGGCATTTAAGCTCGGGCGAAGCAGTGATAGTCTTGCGATTATGATTGCCAACGATTTTGGAGCATGGCTACAGCCTAACGAGACGCTCCTCGTGGAAGAGGCATTTACCGATGTAGCTCAATCGTACGGCCTTGATGCACAGATGTTTGGCATGGGAATCGCCTTTACGGATGTCAATGCTGATAATCGGCTAGACATGTTCGTATCTAATCTTGGAGAAAATAAGTTCTTAGTATCGAATGAACACGGCCAGTATGCTGACCGCATCAAAGAATACGGCCTTGGCCAGGCGGAAGATATACCCAATCACACTTCTTGGGGTTGTGATTTTGAGGATTTTAATGGAGATGGATACGACGACTTGATCGTTGCTAGAGGACATATACCATCGGCGCAGTTCCTCGATGTAAACCTACAGGACACCTCTATTTTATATATGTTCGACCCTACGACCCAGTCTTTTCTGAGAGGTGTTGAGTCAGAATTTCATGATAGTGGGAGAAACAGGGGATTGTTCACCGGAGATATAGATAATGATGGCGACCTAGATGTGTGCATAGCATCGGTGTCTATTAATACTGCAGATGAGGTCAGTCCGAACGGTTTATTTAGAATTTATGAAAACAACTTTGATGAAGGGAATAGCTTTATCAATATTGACCTCATTAATCAATTAAACAGAGTTGAAAACTTCGTTCAAGTTTTCGTTTATACAGATATTGGAGTCTTCGAGAAAAATAAAAGTGTTGATGGATCATTTTGCAGTTACTCCGATGATAGAGTGTTTATCGGCCTCGGCGATGCTCAAGTAATTGATTCAGTGACTATCATCTGGAATGACAGCTCGAGTTCCAGCTTTGCTAATGTAGAACCAAATTCATTTATCAGAATCACTCAGGGAGTTAATGATATACAGGATCAGATGGACCTGAGCGTTTCTACCAATGAGATATCAATTATAAACGATTTATTTGTTAGTCCGAATATTATTGGTAGAGGATCGAATCTTGTAGAAATCACTAGTGGCTCGGGGTTTGATCAATCCAGCCAGGTGATTGTATATGATATGAACGGACAGATATTTGTCCCAGAGTATAATCTGAGTTCAGAACTTATACAACTTGATACTCAAGCTTTACCTGCTGGAGTGTATGTTTTGTCAGTACTAGATAAACTCCAAACTAGGAATACAAAATTGGTGATTACGACCTTCTGAGGCTAAGAAATTAATGATTGCCAATTAATGAAAGCGCCAAATAACAGTCTTTTGAGCGACTAAAACCTTGTAAAGTGAAGGCCAGCAACTATCAAACTGACTTTTATTCCTCCCCAATAAATAATTTATGACTTTCATGATTCCTGTTTAATTCGAAGCTTCTTCAGCAGGATAGTAAAGTATATTAATCTTCAAGGACATGTTTAATGTGTTCATATACAGCATCATAGGTAGAATATCGAGAAAACATAAAATCCTAATAATTAAAAGGACAAGGAGCCCCTTTGTCAAAAGATTATTTATCGATCATAAAGGCTTTAAAATCACATATGTTAAGGAGTTCTTAATAAGAGGCAGCGTGCGGGTATTGTTTAACGTCTTAGACTATGATTTTTTAAACAAAAAGTTAAATTTGTCAACTTAAGACGAAATCATACTCATTATTTAATTTTTCTAAACCGAAATAGATATGAAAAAATTTTCATTACTCTTTTTTGCTTTGATGATGTGTGTCGGTACTATTCTAGCTCAGAAAACCGTATCTGGGACTATAATAGATAACACTGGCGAGCCTCTCATTGGAGCGAGCATTTTGGCTAAAGGGACTACTTCTGGTACCATTACTGATATAGATGGTACATTCTCTTTAGACGTTCCTGATGCTTCTAACACTCTTGTAATTAGTTTTACAGGATATGAAACTCAGGAGTTTGACATCACTAACGCTACTGTAGTTGATGTTGTACTTGCAGAAGGTCAACTACTTGATGAAGTAGTCGTGACTGGTCTGGGTATTAAAAAGGACAAAAAAGCCTTAGGATATGGTGTTTCTACCATTAATACTAAGCAGATTGCGAATCGACCTGAATCTGATGTCTCTCGTGTCTTAAGAGGGAAGACTACTGGTGTCGATATTACATCTACATCTGGTCTTGCTGGATCAGGTACGAGTATTATCATTAGAGGATACTCTTCAATTACAGGTTCTAACCAACCGCTATTCATCGTAGATGGTGTTCCTATTAACTCTGGAACTAACGCTACGACTGGTTTCCTTAATGGTGGAGCTGCAGCATCAAGCAGATTCCTTGACCTTGATCCTAACAACATTGCTGAGATCAGCATCCTTAAGGGATTAAGTGCTACCGTATTATATGGTGAGCAAGGTAGAAATGGTGTTGTATTAGTAACTACTAAAACAGGAGATATTGATTTAGATCGCGATAAAGGATTTGAAGTAAGTGTTTCTCAAGGAGTTAGTTCAACAAGCGTTGCTAACCTTCCTGAATACCAAAACACTTTTGGTAATGGATTCTCTGGAAGTTTCGGATGGTTCTTCTCTAACTGGGGACCGGCTTTCGACAACACAGACCCTAATTTCTATGGTTCTGCATTCCAAGGTGTAAGTGCTGAGGGATTCGTACAGTTAACTCACCCATATCTTACTGGACAGAACTTTTCGGAGCAGCACCCAAGTCAGACTTTCGACACTTACGAATATCGTCCGTTTGAGAGTGCTGAGAACTTCTTCGAGAGTGGTTTAAGTACAAATACAAATATTAACATCTCTAAGAACTTAGGTAATGGTGCTCAGTTTAAAGCATCTTACTCTTACTTAGATGAAGAAGGGTTTACACCTGATTTAGCTAATGGTGAGTCAAGTAATACTTATGAAAAACACAATCTATCATTAGGCGCAGGCGCTGAGCTTGCTAATGGTATTAAGATTAATGGTGTATTCAGCTTCGTTGCTTCTAACAGATTAGCTCCTCCTGCTTCTCCAGGATTCGGTTCTGGTACATTTGGTGCTAATGCCGTGTCAATCTTCTCAGATGTATTATATACACCAAGAAGTATTGACATCTTTGGATTACCATTCCAGAGTGAGCTTGACGGATCTCAGACATACTACAGACAAACAAGTCAGATTACTCACCCACTATGGACCTTGAACAATACTCGTAACAACGAGGATGTATTAAGATTCACTGGTACAGCTAACTTATCTTATGATATCACAGATAACATAGAAGTTAGAACAAGAGTAAGTGCTGATCAATACTTCCAAGACAATGCTAACCTCGTAAATAGAGGCGGTGCGCAGTTTACAGATGGAAGCTTCAGCACTGTATCATTTGCTAACAGAGTGACTGATATCTTGACTACGTTAAACTTCGACTACGACTTAACAGAGTCTATCAACTTAAGTGGTTTCATAGGTGGTAACGCTCGTAGAGATTCAAGATCAATTGATGGCATTAATAGTACTCAGCAGTTCGTATTTAACCTTCAAGGTCACAATAACTTTATTGAGACTACTGCATTTAGTAATAATTCTGTTGAGAATCAATTAGGGTTATTAGGTGCGGTAACATTTGGTTACAACAACTACTTATATGTACAGTTGCAGGCAAGAAATGACTGGACTTCTACTTTAGAGCCAGAGAATCAGTCTGTATTCTACCCAAGTGCGAATGTTTCATTTATCTTATCTGATGCGATTCCTTCATTAACAGATGGTGGTATCTTAAACTATTTGAAAGTTCGTGCTGGTTTAGGTACTTCTGCAGGATATCCTGATCCATTCCAGACTAGAACAGTGTTAGGAACAAACACAAGGTCTTTCCAGACACAAGGTGGAGCTTTAGCTAATACAAACTTTGTATCTAATCAATTAGGTAACGCTAACTTGAGACATGAGACTCATACTGAGTTAGAGTTAGGAATTGAGGCTAAATTCTTCCAAAATAGATTCGGAATTGACTTATCATTATACGACAAGGAGTCAAGTGACTTAATTGTAAACCTTGATACGGATCCAGCTATTGGTTTTACCAATACGACAATCAATGCTGCTCAGATTACTAACAGAGGAGTAGAGTTAGGTTTAAACTTAACACCTATTGCTAAGGCAGTACAGTGGGATTTAGGTGTGAACTTCACAGCTAATGAGAACACAGTTGATAGAATTGCAGATGGTGTAGATCAGATTCCAATCGCTGGATTTACTGATTTAGGAAACTTCGCTATAGAAGGAGAGCCATTCGCAGCTATTCAAGGATCTCAGTTTGAGAGAGTAAATGGAGTTCCACTCGTTAATGGACAAGGATTCTTCGTAGAGAGCCAGGATATTGGTGTTATCGGAGACCCTAACCCTGATTATACGATTTCATACCTAAGTACATTAACTTGGAACGGTTTATCACTATTCATCAACTGGAATTATCAGAAAGGTGGTGATATCTTATCAATTAGTGCTGGTCAGAATCTTGCTCGTGGTAACACGGTTGATACAGATTTCGATAGATTCTTACCATTTATATTACCAGGCGTATTCGCTGATGGATCACCTAATGATATTCAAATCTTTGCGGGTGATGCATTCTTCGAAGGATTCTTTGGACCTCGTGAAGGTATCATCTTTGATGCAACTCACTTGAGATTAAGAGAGGTTGGATTGAGTTATCAATTACCAGCTTCAATCTTAGAGAATACTCCAATAGGTAGTGCTTCAATATCATTGACTGGTGAAAACCTATGGTTCAATGCATTGAACTTCCCAGAAGGAATCAATTTTGACCCTGAGGTATTGAGTTTAGGTGTAGGTAACGGTAGAGGTATCGACTTTGTGACAGGTCCAACTGCAGAAAGAATCGGTGTTGTACTTAATCTTACATTCTAAGAATCTTAATTACAACTAACTTGATAAGAATTTTAACATGAGAAATTTAAGTTCTATAATATTTATAGGGTTACTATTAGTTTTCTCTTCTTGTGGCGATCTATTTGAATTAGACTTACAAGAGGATCCTAATAACCCAACACCAGAGACTGCGGATTTAGAGTCATTATATAACAGTGTACAACTAAACTTTGCAGGTGTTTTATCTGGACCACAGTTCTTTACTATGCAGTTGTCTCGCCAGAGAGCATTTACGGCTGGTAATGTTTACGACACGGCATTTAGCCCGAATAACTTTGATGGTATTTGGAATACTGCATACTCAGGTTTATTACCGGATGCTAATGCGGTGATTGCTCTTGCAGAACCAACACAGCAGTTGTATCATACTGGTACTTCTAGGATTATGTTGGGTTATACTTTAGCTCAATTGGTAGATTTGTTCGGTGATGTTCCTTGGGAGCAGGCTGGATTAGGTATTGAAGTATTAAGTCCTGAATCTCAAGATGGTGCTACTTTATACGGTATCGCTCGTGATTTAGTTACACAGGGTATTGCTGATCTTGAATCAGGTTCAGGTCCAGCTCCAACTTTTGATTTCATGTATGATGGAGATCGTACAGGTTGGATTCAGGCAGGTAACTCATTATTGTTGAAGCTTGCCGTGAATACTCGCGATCAAGCTGCATTCAATGCTATTATCAGCGAAGGTAACTTCATTACAGATGAAGCTAATGATTGGCAGTTTGAATATAGCAACAGCAGAGCCAATCCTGATTCACGCCACCCACTTTATGGCAATCATTACGAAGATAATGATGGTCAATATTTGGGTAACTGGTTAATGTACATTATGAATGATGAGAAGCCTGTAGTAGATCCTCGTATTAGAGGTTATTTCTACAGACAGTTTGCTACTGTTCCTTTAGATAACTCTAACAGGTTCGACTGTATTTTCTCTGTTGTTCCTGATGCGGGAGCTACTCCTGAGCACTACTTAGCATGTGATCCAACTATGGCATATTGTGTAGGGAGCTTAAGCGATGGTTACTACGGGCGTGATCATGGTAATGGTAATGGTATTCCACCAGATGGTGATATCCGTACTAGATATGGTGTTTATCCAATGGGAGGAAAATTTGATAACAACTCATTCATCAATACGCAGAACTTAGGAACGGATGGTGCCTTAGGAGCTGGTATTCACCCTATTATGCCTTCATTCTTCATTAACTTCTATCGTGCAGAGATGGCTGCGTTAGCGGGTGATATGGTCACTGCAAGGGAGCAATTGTTGGCTGGTGTATCTGCTTCAATAAGTAAAGTATCTGACTTTATAACTGAAAGGGACCCTAACTCATTAACTGAGGTTGTGGCAACAGATATTGTTACTGGTGAGCAACTTACTGGTGAGATCTTCTTACCATCGGCAGACGCTGTTGGCGCCTACTTGGATGTGGTGGCTCAGCGTTTTGACGAGTCAAGTGATCCATTAGATGTTATCGCACTTGAGGCATTAATAGCTCAATGGGGTAATGGTATTGAGAGTTTCAACTTGATTAGACGTACGGCAAGACCGACTAATATTCAGCCTGCTATACTCACAACAGCAGGTACAATGATTAGATCCGCTTTATTGCCTGCAGTTCATGTTAACTTGAACCAGACAGCAACGCAGAAAACTGTATTAGATCAAGTGTTTTGGGATACTAACCCATCAAGCTTAGGTCCTTGTTTTAATTAATAGATTTAAACTTAGATAAAATGAAAAAATATCTTTTTTATTTGGCTGCAGTTGCTCTGATCGGTGCTTGTTCTGCCGATCCTGAGTTGGGGCCTATAATCACAATTGATACCGCTGAGGTGGGGGCATTCCCTAGAACTCAGAACCTGATAGCTAGTGAGTACGATTTGATGAATCTTAACAGCTCATCATATGTGCATGAGATCGATTTTAGATCTGAGACAGGTGGTGATAATGTATCGAACTATAGAGTATTCGTAAGTTTTGATGATAATGATCCATCTAATGGAGATGACTCATCAGGAGAAGTACTTGTTGGCGATTTTGGACAGGCAGACTTTACAGCATCAGGAGCTAATGATAGCAATGTCGGATTGACACTTGATTTTCCATTTGCCGCGATGACTGCTGCTACAGGAGTAGCGGCTGAAAATGTATCACCTGGTGATCGTTTTCAATTTAGAGCTGAGTTAGAGTTAGAAGATGGTAGAGTATTTACCAGTGCGAATACAGAGTCGACTATTTTTGGACCTGCATTTAGAGCATTTTTCGATTGGAATGTAAACGCTACATGTCCATTACCAGATGATGCGTTTGTAGGAACTTATGCTATCACTCACATCCAAGGGCCAGGTAATCCTTGGGCTACTGGTGTAAGAGAAGCTAATGTAGAATTGGCACTTGTTCCGGGTTCTTCAACAGTAAGAGCTATCAACGGTTTAGTCGTGATCGATGCCTTCGGTGGTTTCGAGATGGCTGCAAGTGTTGAATTTGTATGTACTATTGCAAGATGGCAGGATACAGGCCCTGGTGTAGGTTGCGGTGCTCCTAATATTATGTACCTTAACGGAGGGGATGATCCGATCGATATTTCAGACGATTCAGCTATAACCTTAACTATAGCAGAAGAAGGTGGAGGATGTGGATACAGCAATGTTGATATAATTCAATTGACTAGACAATAGCATTACGCTATATAAGTCAGTAAATTTATAAGTCGGTGATAGTCTCTATCGCCGACTTTTTTATTTAATATGCTTAGATATATACTCATAATCTGTTTCGCTCTTGGTCCTCTGCTTAGTGAGGCGCAGTTTACTGATATCACTGCTGAATTGGGAGTGCAGCACACCTTTACTAATACTGCATTCCTAGGTGGAGGCGCGGTATCTGTGGATATAAATAATGATGGATGGGAAGACCTCGTCTTCACTGGAGGCAGTTCTACGGATAAGATGTATATGAATCTTGGGAATGGAGAATTTGAGGAAATTGAGTTCTCAAATAATCGGTATGATATGCTACTTGACACCACGTCTGCTGTAGTCTCAGGTGATCTTAACAATGACGGTTGTGAAGATTTGTTATTCACCAATTATAGCCAGAATGGGTATGATATCATCCTACAGAATGACTGCTCTGGCAATTTTGAACTACTTCCCATTGATCAAGCCTTGAGCACGCCTATCAATAGTATGGGAGCTACATTGTTTGATTTTAATAATGATGGACTTTTGGATGTCTTTATTATGGGCTATGTGGAGAGAATAAGGATTGTTACTGATGATAATGGAGTAACCACAGGTTTTGATCATGACTGCGAGACCAATCGACTATACTTGAATCGCGGAGACTTTCAGTTTGAAGACGTTACGGATTCACTCAATGTGGCTGGTGAAGGATGTGGTTTGGCTGTAACTGTTATACCTATTCCTGATCGACCTGGAGAGTTCGGGATTCTAGTGGCTAATGATTTTGGCCCTTTTATTCGTCCTAATGAGTTCTTCGTTCCGAATAGAGAAGGAATATATGAAGAGGTAGCAGCACAATATGGCTTAGATATTGAGATGTATGGAATGGGTATTGGTGTAGGTGATGTGAACCGTGATCAGACACTTGATCTATATATCACTAACCTTGGGGAGAATTATTTATTGCTTAATAATTCGACGAGTTTTGAAATGGCCCAGGGTCAGTTTGGTGTGGCTAATACAAACACCCCTGACGGATTTTTAACCACTGGATGGGGGACATTCTTTATTGATGTAGAGAATGATGCTGATTTAGATTTATTAGTGGCAAATGGCACAATATCATCTCCAGAGTTCATAGCTGGTTCGTTCAATGATCCCAATATCCTCTTGTTAAATGTTGGAGATAATCAACCATTTATAACGGCTTCGCCGCAAGTAGGGATATCATTCACAGGACCTAACCTCAATAGGGGGGCTATTAAGTCGGATATTGACAATGATGGAGATCTTGACGTGATCGTGAGTTATATCAACTTTGTGCCAACTGATGAGCCTACACGGTCATATAGGATATTCCGAAATGATTTTCAGAGTGAAAATTTTATTGCATTAGACTTGGTTTCTAATCTGCATGCAGCAGATGCTTTTGGCAGTGAAGTGTCACTATTTGTTAATGGAGAGGAGTTCGTAGATTATAAGT
>CAZAXY010000061.1:0-22270 GCA_964489125.1 uncultured Saprospiraceae bacterium | reverse complement strand
CAGGCTAAGTGGGTATATGAGTGGCGAGACAATCAATAATATAATTCAGCGACTCTTAGTCGCACCACTACTCATTCTTAGGATACCTAATCTATTAATCATTGTTTTAACGGCGTGGGTATTCGCATCCCGATTGATCTATCCCAAACTCGTCCACCATAAGATCACTCCTGTCATGTCTTCTAAAGACTTATATCTTCTGTTGCTTATAGTAGGTCTCATTGCTGCGGGAGGATATCTTCTCAATGACATTGTCGATATCAGATCTGATCAAGCTAACAATAAGCGAGCATTTATTAATGACGGGACCGAACGCCGTTTAGCGTGGTTTGCTTATGCAGTTATCACCATTGCTCCAATTCCTTTTGCATATTCCTTGGCCAGCGAAGTCAATCATCTAGAGTATATGCCACTTTACTTTGTTGTCGTCGGTCTTCTTGCTCTTTATAACCTTGTTCTTAAGAAAACACCTTTGCTGGGTAACATCTGTGTAGCCCTATTATGTGCAGGAGTTGTGTGGATCATGTTTCTGGCTGAGAGGGAGTCATTGCAATCGCTCAGAGCAATAGACGTAGACACGTTCATCCATGTTTCTCAAGTGGCACTGTTCTACTATGTATTCGCTTTCTGTAGTAATGTGGCTCGAGAGATCATCAAGGATATTCAAGATATGGACGGTGATAAAATTGTTGGGGCTCGCACATTACCATTGGTGATAGGAGTACAACGCAGTGTCTATTTAATCCATGCAACCCTATTAGGATTAGGTGTATTTGTTGTCTGGTGGCTCCTACAAATGAATCTATCAGTTGGATTAATTATCGCTTGTATAGGATTAGTGATATTTCCGATTGTACTAATAACTATTAAACTTTCAAATCTCAATCACATAAGCGACATACCCGTATTGAGCGCTGGTTTAAAGATGTGGATGTTGCTTGGTCTAATCTTCATATTTCTCCTAACTACTGACTTATGATCAATCTATCAAACTATAAGATCGTACTGGGCTCAGGAAGTCCTCGTCGACAAGAACTCATAGAGCATCTAAGGCTACCCTATAGCATAAGAGTCTCTGATGTGGAAGAAATTATACCCGATGGTATGAATCCTTATGATGTGCCCGCATATCTATCTGAGTTAAAATCTGATCACCTTGCTCATACCATGACTGACCATGAACTCATCATCACAGCTGATACTATTGTGATTTTAGATGATCAGATTCTGGGGAAACCTGTAGATCGGAATGATGCATACAGGATGATTAAGCTCATGAGCGGACGGACCCATCAAGTTGTTACTGGAATAACACTTAGGACGAAAGATCACAAAATCTCCAAATCAGATCAATCTGAAGTAACTTTCTTAGAGTTATCGGATGATGAGATATATTGGTATATCGACAACTTCAATCCCATGGACAAGGCAGGAGCCTATGGTATCCAAGACTGGATAGGCTCATGTAAGATCAGTAACATCTCAGGGTCGTACTATAATATTATGGGGCTACCGATGCATCTGTTGTATGGAATGTTGGAGGGACTGATTGAATAATCAGGCATCTGGTGACATCAACACCGAGCACCACTCCCCTTTTTGCAGCAGTTTCTTCTGGATGAATCCTGTTTCCTTATACTTACTTAATACCAGATTAAGATCTTCCTGAAGGATTCCTGAAAGTAATATCAAACCATTCTTATCGACTGAGCGGTGTATAGCCTCAACTGTACTTAACAGTACATTCCTATTAATATTAGCAAGTATGATATCATAGCTACCTAATACGATCTCAATATTTCCTGTATCAAGTCTTACGTGCCCAACCTTGTTAACTTCCAGGCACTCATAAGCACATTTAATAGCTTGCTCATCGATGTCTATACCATAGATTGATTTAGCCCCTAAGCGCTCAGCAAGTATGGCTAAGATCGCCGTGCCACATCCATAATCTAATACAGTCTTATTCTGAAAATCAATATCCCTCATTTGCTCGATCATCATGTAAGTAGTCTCATGATGTCCCGTGCCAAAGGCCAACTCTGGATTAATGATGATCTCATGATCAACATGAAGGAGTGGCTCATGAAATCCTGCTCTCACCCCACAAAAATCGTCTACTTTGATCGGCTGAAATGACGACTCCCATTGCTTATTCCAATTTTCTTTGGGCACCTCCGATAGGCTGATCTTATCTGAAGAAATAAATGGTAGCAATGAGATCTGCTCAATATAATCTGAAATAGCGCCTGATTGATCACTATGAATAATCAGTCCTTCTGATGTCTGTTCTATGCCATCGAGGCCTGCAAGGTCTGCATATGCTATAAGAATGTTTTGATGATCTTCAGCTGAGCATGTTATCTCAAGCTTTTTGATGACATCCATTTTCTAATGTGTGCTCTGATGTCTAATCGTTGATGCGGCAACACCAATATTCTGATCAAGATCAAGATGAGGACAATGTGCATTCAAACCTATCTTTACTATAGCCAAGTGATGGACCGCATGATCATAGGCATACATAATCTCTCTGCCTATTGAGGTTTTCACAGTGGGCCTTTCTCCTTCCGAGATTTCAAAATCTGCCTTTACTGTAATAATCTGATTTTCATCGAGAGTATTGAGTTCATTCTGCAAGTTTCGGAATGCCTCGATACTATATGCTTTTTCATTTTCAATGCGTTCTTCTCGACACCTATGGCAGTAATCAATGGTTTTCTCAGGGCACTGATGAACTAAGCAATGAAAGAAATCATGTATATGTCTGAAGTGCTTCCCGAAGGTTGATCCATTGTAAATATCCAAAGGCTGATGATATTGATCTGAATCGATAGCGGATATCGTATCAATAATCGTATCAATGAGTCTTATTGCTCCTTTCTTGCAGTTCATAGTGTAATGATACGATTATTGATAGATCTCGTTTCTTGCTGACTTCAAAGTATTCATAATAAGTGAGGTAACAGTCATCGGGCCTACTCCTCCTGGCACTGGTGTAATGAATGAAGCTTTCTGACTGACGTTAGCATAATCGACGTCTCCTACTAGTCGATATCCTCTCTTTCGAGTGGGGTCTTCTACTCGATTGATTCCAACATCTATCACAACAGCTCCCTCTTTAATCATATCAGCCTTAACATAATTAGCGCGTCCTATAGCAGCTATTACTATATCAGCAGCTTTGATTTCGGCTTCCACATCCTTCGTCCGGCTATGCACAATTGTAACTGTACAATTGCCCACATCACGCTTCTGACTCAATAATATGGACATCGGCATTCCGACAATGTTGCTACGTCCAATGACCACACATTTCTTCCCGCTGGTTTCTATATTATATCGCTCCAACATCACCAGAATACCTTGAGGAGTAGCAGGCAAATATGCTGGTAGCCCAAGAGCCATTCTTCCAAAATTCATAGGATGAAACCCATCGACATCTTTCACGGGATCAATTGCTAAATTGACTGCTTCTGGATCTATATGTCTCGGAAGTGGAAGTTGTACGATGTAGCCATCTACCGACTCATCTTCATTGAGGTCTTTGACCAAGGCCAGCAATTCTTCTTGGGTGATGGACTCATCTTTCTTGATCAATGTAGATTCAAACCCAACCTCATCGCAGTATTTTACTTTGCTTTTCACATATGATTGGCTAGCTGGATTATCACCTACTAATACTGCCGCCAAATGTGGCACTTTGCCTCCTTCTTTTTTTATTTGCTCAACTTCTGAGTTGATCTCCTCTCTAATCGTCGCAGCAAGTGATTTCCCGTCTATGATAGTCATAAGTCTACTTAAGATCATGTAAATATGACAAATATTGCATACTACCGATTGTTCTATAACTTCATTTCATAAAAAGATCTCATGCTCAAGTATCTATTACTGTTTTTCGTCATTCTATTGGGTTGTAAATCAAAAGTTCTTCATGACACTCAAGCTGAGGATTTCGTAATAGCTTTTGGATCCTGTAATCATCAATGGGATCCGCAAACCATATGGGCTGAAGTGATTAAGAATGATCCCGATCTCTGGATATGGACTGGGGACATCGTCTATGCTGATACGGAAGATATGGACAAGCTCAACAAAGATTATAATCACCTCAAAAGTACTCCTGGATATCAGAGTCTTCTGGCCCAATGTCCAGTTGTAGGCATCTGGGATGATCATGATTATGGCGCCAACAATGCTGGCAAAAACTATCCAAAGAAAGATGATAGTAAGGAGGCGTTGTTCAGATTTCTGGATGTTTCTGAAGACAACCCTGCTGGCCAGAGACCAGGCGCCTATCAGAGCTATGACTATGTTCACGATGATATCAATATAAAACTGATCCTGCTTGATGTCAGATATTTCAGAGATGATCCAGATACTATTGACGGCACTATCCTGGGCGCTGACCAATGGACTTGGTTAGAAGAGCAAATTGAGAGTGAGGCTGACTTCACACTAATAGCTGGAGGCATACAATTCCTGCACACCGAGCATCGATTTGAAAAGTGGTACAACTATCCACAGGAATATCAGAAATTGCTCGACCTCATAGACCATAAAGAACTAAGTAATGTAATACTGATCAGTGGTGATCGCCATATAGGTGAAATAGCAGAATTCCATTATCAAGATGGGCAGGTCATTCACGAGATTACAGCAAGTGGCTTGACCCACTCCTATGAAAAATCTACCGAAACCAATAGCCTTCGGGTTGGGCCACTAATAACCACTATCAACTTTGGTTTAATGCGCATTACCGACAAACGTGTTCATCTGGAATTACACAATCAACACAATCAGGTAGTGTCTCATCATATATTAGATATGTGAATGCTCTTGTTGAGAAAGAATCTCAGTTTCTAGAACTATGAGAGATAACATCGTCATTCAGACCAATAAGCTTGCAAATAGTAACTCTAAAATTCAATTTTGTATATTTCTCACATTAAGAGATGAATAATGCGAATCACTTGATTCAGGATTTATATGAAAGAAATACGTCAAATTATCGAGGGCTATGAGGCCACTGATTTTGAGCAGGAGAAAATAGCCATGGCTACGGTGGTGAGCGTTGAAGAATCCTCTTATCGCCGCATAGGGGCTCGAATGCTCGTTAGCAGTAACGGTCAGTGGATAGGCGGTATCAGTGGTGGATGCTTAGAAGGAGATGCCTTAAGACGATCTCAAAAAGCAATCTTTAATAATGCGCCTAGTCATGTTGTCTATGACACTATGGACGATGACGCCAATCAGATTGGCGTGGGACTCGGATGTAATGGAAGATTAGAGGTTCTATTTACTCCAGTAGATCCGGATGATAACAATAATCCCATTGAAACCCTCAAGAAAATAAGAGATAAAGAAGCTCCATCTGTGTTAATAACCATAATTGAGGCAGTAACTACGCCTGGCCTTCTTGGTGCCTCAATTCTTGCTGAAGAGTTAGACTCCTCCCAGGGATTTCATGAGTTAAGTGTTGATATCCTCCAGCAACACATTGGTGATACTCGAACCAAGAAAAGATCTCAGATATTTATTATTAATCACCAGGATTTAGGCAGTCTAAAAGTGCTTTTTGAGTTCATCAGACCTGAAATGAAGCTTGTCATTGTTGGAGACAACTATGATGTCAGCGCACTAGTCGGTATCGTATATGAGCTTGGCTGGCAGGTCTATATAGTCGGGAGGAAAAAGAAAGTCCCTAAGTCAACATTTCACAAGGTTAAGCAAGTGTTAGAATATGAGGAGTACAATAGGATTCCAATAGATGATTATACAGCTGTACTACTTATGTCTCATGACTATAACTGGGACCTTTCTATCCTTAGACAAGTGCTTGATCAAAGACTGGCATATCTTGGCATGTTAGGACCTAAGAAGAGAATGCTGAAAATGCAAAACGAAGAAGGCTTAGGTCAACTCTCTGAGACCTTGTTCTTACATAGTCCAGTAGGATTGGATATAGGTGCTGAGACACCTGAAGAGATTGCAATTTCCATTTTAGCAGAGATACTTTCTGCCTTCAGAAATCGGTCGGGACATAAGCTCCGCTATCGAGAAGGAACAATCCATGAACGCTTCTAATTATGTAGCCGCCACCTTCCTATGATACTTTCTGAATCTTAAGCTTGTAGTCGTGATTTCCCCAACCGGTCAACTGTCCACCAATATACATTTGCATAAAAATTATGTAGATTTAAATTTTATCAAATTATATATGGCATAAGGTTAAGCATTTTTACATATAATAGCCTTTGATTACGTAGAGCGAAATTTAATGCCGTGTAAACAGAAGCAAAAAGGCTGTCTAAAATTGTCTATACCATCCAATAAAGGATCATGGTTATCGGCAATTCTGATCATCTTATTACCAAAATGCCCTTTCTGTGTTATGGCCTATTCTGGTGCTATGACCATGTGTAGTGGCAAAATGATTTACCCCAACTCAAGCAGCGAATCCACATACTTTCTAGCCTTCCTTTCAATTCTTGTCCTAGCAGGTATAGCGTTTAACTTTAAGGGATTTAAAACGCTTATCTCTTTAGGAATTGCGATAGTAGGAATCAGCTTCTTAATACTAAGTCAAGTATACTGGTATAGTGAGATCGCATATTATCTCTCCGTATTTATCATCGTTATGGCAATATGGCTTAATGGAAGTTTAACTTACTTCCTGCGATATATAGAAAATCTTCTCTTTAATCAAAATAGAACAATACAATCATGATAGCAGAAAACTTTGGCTACGAGGCTCCAGCTACGATTGACGAAGCAATCAGTTTGCTCCATCAGCACGGTGATGATGCCAAGATCTTAGCAGGAGGGCACAGTCTTATACCGATGATGAAATTAAGGTTTGCCGCCCCAACTCACCTCATTGATCTTAAAGACATTCCTAATCTATCATATATTAAAGAAGAGGGCAACCATCTGAAGATTGGCGCAATGACGAGAGAGGCAGAATTAGAAAGCTCTACACTGATAAGTTCAAAGTATCACATCTTCATGGATGCCACTAAGCTCATCGCTGATCCTCAAGTGAGAAATTTTGGTACGATCGGTGGCAATCTCGCTCATGGTGATGCGGCTAATGATCATCCTGCCGTGATGATCGCTCTGAATGCAGAAGTAGAAATTACCGCTCAGTCTGGAAAAAGAACTGTGGGCATTGATGAGTTCTTTTACGGATTTTATACCACGGCAGTTCAGCATGGTGAAATATTGACAGAAATCAGAATCCCTGCTGCCCAAGGAAGATACGGATCAGCTTATCATAAGGCAGAAAGAAAGGTTGGTGATTATGCTACTGCCGGGGTAGCTGTTCGCATACAACTAGACCGTAGCGGGACATGTATAGGTGCAGGCATCGGCCTCACTAATGTGAATTCCACACCTCTCAGAGCAAAGCGCTCTGAAGATATCCTTGTAGGAAGTCAACTAGACGAGGCCACGATAAATCAGGCTGCAGCCTTTGCCTCAGAAGATTGCAATCCATCCGCTGATCTCCGAGGTGATGAAGATTACAAAAGACACCTTGTCAAAGTAATCACCAAAAGAATGATTCATAAAGCAATATCACGAGCCTAATAAATATACTAAGATGACAAAGCAAATTAATCTGACTATCAACGGTACTGCACAAACTATCGAAGTAGAGCCTCGTACCCTATTAGTTCATGCAATAAGAGAAAACCTGTCCATGACAGGAACACATATCGGATGTGATACCTCCAGCTGTGGAGCATGTACCATACTCATCAATGGAAAATCCGCTAAATCTTGCACCTTGCTGGCTATACAAGCTAACGGTGCTGAGATAACTACAGTCGAAGGGCTCGCAACAACTGAAGGTCTCCATCCCATCCAGGAAGGATTCCATCTCAATCATGCACTCCACTGCGGATTTTGTACACCAGGCATTATGATGAGAGCAGTAGAGTTATTAGAACACAATCCTGATCCAACAGAAGAAGAAATACGATGGGGTATCTCAGGCAATCTCTGTAGATGTACAGGCTATAATAATATTGTCAAGGCTATTAAATGGGCTGCAGCCAAGCAAGCAGGTAGAGAACTTCCTTCGACAGAACCAGAATTCGTTTAGTCCACCACCATAAAGAAATTACACATGATCAAGTGCAAAACTTCAAAAGAAATCGGTGGCATGGGCCACTCTAAAAAGCGAAAAGAAGATGCTCGCTTTATACAAGGTAAAGGCAACTATGTCGATGACGTAAAACTGCCCGGAATGCTTCATATGGACATTGTTAGGAGTCCTTATGCTTATGCTAAAATAAAAAAGATAGATGCCTCTAAAGCGTTAGAAATACCTGGTGTCATCGCAGTAGTGACAGGTAAAGATTTAGAACAATACAATCTGCACTGGATGCCTACATTGATGTCAGACACTCAGATGGTACTCCCTACTGATACTGTTATGTATCAAGCGCAAGAAGTTGCCGCAGTAATCGCAACAGACAGATACATTGCTCGTGACGGAAAAGAGGCTGTAATGGTCGAATATGAGCCAATGGATCCTGTCATGGACCCATTCAAGTCATTAGATGCTGATGCCCCTGTATTGCGGCCCGACAAAGAAGGTAAATCTGATAATCACATTTGGCATTGGGAAGTCGGCGACAAGGATAAAACTGACGATATATTTACGAATGCTGATGTCACTGTCAAACAGCAGATGCATATACCACGTATCCATGTGGCATCTATCGAGACTTGTGGTTGTGTTGCGGCATATAACAAAGTAGAAAATCACCTTACTATGTACATGACTACACAGGCGCCGCATGCGATCCGTACGGTCATAGCGCTGGTAGCAGGTCACGTAGGTCTCACAGAGGAAAAGGTCAGAGTGATCTCGCCGGATATCGGAGGCGGATTTGGTGGTAAGGTACCAGTCTACCCTGGATATGTCATTGCGATAGCAGTGTCATTCCTTACAGGTGCTCCAATAAAGTGGGTTGAAGATCGATCAGAAAACCTTCAAGCCGATTCATTTGCACGTGATTATCATATTACTGCAGAGATGGCTGGCACCAAAGATGGAAAGATCCAAGCAACAAGATTCAAAGTATTGGCAGATCATGGATATACTGATGCTGCGGCCAATCCTTCTAAATTTCCGACAGGATTATTTTCCATAGGTACAGGCTCATATGACTACAATGCAGCCTATATGGAAGCGGACGCTGTTTATACTAATAAACCTCCTGGAGGAGTGGCATACAGATGTTCATTTAGGGTAACAGAAGCAGTACATGCTATAGAGCGTGTGACAGACATCTTCGCGAAGAAAGTCGGCAAAGATCCCGCTCAGCTTAGGATGGAGAACTTTATAAAGAAAGAGGACTTCCCTTGGGCCTCACCTACTGGATGGTCTTATGACAGCGGAGATTATCATGCTGGATTAAAGCTAGCGATGGATACCATCGACTATGACGCATTTAGAGTCGAGCAGGCTGCTGCAAGGAAAGAAGGAAAGTTGATGGGTATTGGCATCTCTACCTTCACAGAGGTAGTTGGAGCAGGACCTTCAAAAGATTTTGACATTCTTGGGATTAAGATGTTCGATAGTGCTGAGATCAGAGTCCACCCTACTGGAAAAGCAATTGCACGATTTGGTACTAAATCTCAAGGTCAAGGCCATGAAACGACCTATGCTCAAATCGTAGCTGAAGAGTTGGGCATTCCGATGGAACATGTACAAATAGAAGAAGGAGATACTGATACTGCTCCCTATGGCCTTGGAACTTATGCCAGTAGAAGTACGCCTACAGCAGGTGCTGCTGCAGCAATGGCAGCGAGAAAATTAAGAAAGAAAGCTAAGAAAATAGCCGCCTATCTCCTTGAGGTAAGCGAAGAAGATCTTGAGTGGGAGCCAGGTAAATTTTTCGTTAAGGGAGCCCCAGAAAAATCCAAGACTATTCAAGAGCTCGTATTTGCAGCATACACCAATCATCCTCCTGGGATGGAAGGCGGATTTGAGGCAACGCACTATTACGATCCACCAAACCTGACATTCCCTTCAGGAGCATATATCTGTATAGTAGACATCGATCCAGAAACCTGCGACATAAAAGTCAGAAGATTCGTAGCTATTGATGATTGTGGCAATATCATTAACCCAATGATCGTGCAAGGACAGGTTCATGGTGGACTTACTCAAGGTATCGCACCTGCGATGTATGAGGAGCTAATCTATGATGAGGCTGGCAACATTCTTAATGGAACATTTATGGACTATTTAGTACCTACGGCGGTAGAATCGCCACATTGGGAAACAGGCCATACTGTTACTCCGTCACCACATCATCCCATTGGTGCTAAGGGTGTTGGAGAGTCTCCTACTGTGGGTGCGCCACCAGCGATAATTAATGCAATTGTCGATGCGGTATCTCATCTCGGTATCCAACATTTAGAAATACCATGTACGCCATTTAAGCTTTATAAAGAACTTAAAAAGGTCGGATACTTTGACAATCCGGCATAATAACACTAAACATTACCTTATAGGCAGTATGTTCATTACATGTACATACTGCTTTTTTATAAAACATGGAATACCCATAGATGAATACTAAAATCACAAAATCATTTGACATTGATCAACCAATTGACTTAGTGTGGAAAAGTCTCGCTGACCCTGAAGATATAGTGACCTGCGTACCTGGTGCATCTATCACTGAAAAAGTAGATGATCGCAACTATAAAGGGGCTGTAGTCACAAAATTTGGTCCAATCAAAGCGTCATATGCTGGGGACATTGAGATTATAGAACTTGATGAAGTCAATCACAAAATGACCCTAAAAGGACGTGGATTGGATAGTAAAGGAAAAGGTAGTGCCGACATGGTAATGGTGGGTACATTATCGGATGCTGAAGGGCCCACACATGTGGATTTCAACATGGATATTACAATAATTGGTACCCTAGCACAATTTGGATCGAGATTAATCAATGATGTGTCAGATCAATTGCTCAATCAGTTTGTAGCTAATTTTCAGAATAAGTTGGCTGAGGCAGCTCCTACCTCATCATCTAGTACTCCAGAGGCGTCTTCCAATAGTGATTCTATTGCTAGTGCAGAGACTACATCTGTTAAAGAAACCGCCAGTCAGCTTAAAGAAAATACTACAAGCAAGGTTAAAGAACAGATGACTGCTACCGAACCTGTTGACAATTCACTTAACGCCACAAGTCTGATAGGAACGGTGATCAAGAGCATCTTCGGGGGAATATTAGACTTCATTAAAGGTCTCTTCGGAATGAAAAAATCTTAAGCTTGATGCAGAGCGATCCGAGAAAGCTCATTGATGAGATTGACGAACTAGGGTATGTTATTGACGAGAATCTAGCTACGGTTATCTATCTGATGATGCAGCTCGAAAAGCCGCTCTTGCTCGAAGGCAATCCTGGCGTTGGAAAAACTCAGATCGCCTACATAATGTCTAGGCTCTTAGACCATGAGCTAATCAGATTGCAATGTTATGAGGGCTTGGATACTAACAATGCGATCTATGAATGGAACTATCAGAAACAATTGTTAGCCATTAAGGTACGCGAGCATAGTAATCTGAGCGAAATAGAAAAAGAAAGTCTGATTTTTGATGAGGCTTACCTCCTCAAAAGACCATTACTACAAGCTATCACATCCGATAAGCCAAAGGTTCTTTTGATAGATGAAATAGATCGAGCGGATGAGGAATTTGAGGCGTTCCTATTGGAGCTCCTATCAGACTTTCAAATTAGTATCCCTGAATTGGGCACCATAAAAGCAACACATAAGCCTGTTGTCATCTTAACCTCTAATCGAACCAGAGAAATAAGTGATGCGCTCAAGAGAAGGTGCTTATATCACTGGGTCGATTATCCGTCCTTAGAAAAGGAAATTCGAATCATTAACAAACATATTCCAGAAGTAGATCAGCAGCTCGCAGTTCAATTGGCCGAATATGTAGAGCGTATCAGAAACTTAAAACTAGACAAGACTCCAGGCATAGCCGAAACAATCGACTGGGCCCGAGGAATAGCAGCTCTCAAGGATGATGATCATAAACTACGCAAGGCGCTCTCATGTCTACTAAAATCTGAGCGCGATATACGTCTCGTAACAGAAGAAATATTAAACTAAAACTCACTATATGTCACTATTAGAAGATTACGTATCACAGGAAAAAGAAAGACAAGAAGTCGCTAAAAAGAATAATGAGCACTACCTCAGTGTCGATCTGCCTGGGACGAGGAATATGTCCGCTGACATCAGCTCCGCTCGACAGCGAATCGAAGAGATGAAGAAATTGAGATCAGAATAACTATTGATCAGCTGAATCAGTAGGTTCATCTGTACATAACAATAATTTTTATTGGATCATTTCACCGATTACTCATCATTTGATGCATCACTGGTAGGCTTTGCTCAACAGGCGAGGTCGTATGGATTCTTGAGAGGCTTGGATTGTAGTCAAGACACCGTGCATACGGCACTGACTGGACTATGGTTGGATCTCCCATTATTCAAACATGCCTTAGTCGCTCTCTATTGCAAAGATGAAAGTGAAATTGAGCAGTTTTCACTTTTATTCAATCGATTTTGGGATCAGAAAGGGACTCGGCTTCGCCAACGATCTAACTACAGGAATCAAAAAAATATCTATAAGCAGTCAAAAGACGTCCTTGTGATGACGGGCTTAGCCAAATCTTCAGAAGAAGGCAGAATCAATCCTGGAAAGACCACGACAGGAGCCAATGCCAAAGAAACACTTAAATCAACAGATTTTAGCAAGCTGTCAATCCATCAATCTGAAGAGTTAGAAGTCATTGCGGATCAACTCATCAGGGAGATGAGTCTGAGAATTATGCGCAAGCGAAAAAAATCTAAATCAGGTACTATAGATTTACGCAATAGCATCAGAAAAAATCTCCAGAATGGAGGTAACATCATTAATTTACATCACATCGAGAAGAAAAGAGAAAAACTAAAAATACTTATCCTATTGGACGTCAGTGGTTCAATGGATAAATACTCCTTTTTTCTCCTTAAATTTCTGTGGTCATTGAGGAATCATTTCAAATTGATAGAAGCCTTCTCTTTCAGTACATCTTTGGTGAGGATTAGTGACAAGATTTCAGATCCCAACGCTGCAATTATGTTGTCCAAAGTCGCTCAAGAAGTCAATCATTGGTCGAGTGGCACCAAAATAGGTGAATGCCTCCAGGACTTCAATGACAACTATGCCAAGCGCTATCTCAACAGTAAAACCCTGACTATTATGATGAGCGATGGTCTGGAGACTGGTTCAATCTCCCAGCTTGAAGAGCAGTTGATCAGGTTAAAGCGCAATTCTAAAAAGCTGGTTTGGCTCAATCCCCTTAAAGGAATGACAGGGTATATGCCTATTCAGAGAGGTATGAAAGCAGCCCTGCCAGCTATTGACATATTCCAATCTGCGCATAACTTTGAGAGTTTATTAAAATTGGAAAACATCTTGGCAGATGCGTAGAGATTTAATGGCACAAATGATGTCCTTGACTGAACAGAAGATTCCTTTTGCTCATGCATCTATCGTGCGCCGTATGGCACCCTCCTCTGGCAAACCTGGTGACCACGCCTTAATCACACAAGATGGAATGATTTATGGCTGGATCGGAGGTGGTTGCACCAAAGGAATTGTTCTGAAGGAAGCGCTGCTGTCATTACAAGATCGTAAATCCCGTTATGTCTCTATATCCAATGAAGAAGCAGAATCTTCATTTTCTAACACTAAAATCTATAGTATGACCTGCCAGAGTGGTGGTCAAGTAGAAGTTTATATCGAACCAATTATGCCTAAACCTCATATCGTAGTAATTGGCAAATCTCATATCGGCATGGCCGTCTGTCGACTTGCCAAACAAATGGACTATCAAGTATCCGTAATTATGAATGCTGCCGATCCATCAGTGTATCCTTCAGCAGATCATGTAATAGACATTGCGGCAGTTAATGATCTTAGCCAGTACAATGGTGCATATGTGGTTGTCTGCAGCCAAGGAGAGGGCGATATCACTGCACTTCTTAAAGGTCTTCAATTATCACATAAGTACATCGGCTTCGTTGCCAGCAGGATGAAAGCGCAATCCGTCTATACGGATCTTCGGAAACACGGGATAACTTTCGAGCAGCTTAAGGAGATCGTAACTCCTGCAGGGATAGATATCGGTGGAAAGTTACCAGAGGAGGTCGCAGTAAGTATTCTTGCCCAGATTGTTCAGAAATTTAGACAGGCTGAGCCTCCGTCAACTCAAGACAGTCAGGAGCTAAGCTCCGTTCCCAACGATGATTTTTATCTGAATCCCGTATGTAATATTCCAATTCAAAAATCTACGGCCAAATATGTTATTCAACATCAGGGCGAATCAGTATACTTTTGCTGCGACGGATGCAAGATCAGCTTTGAAAAAGACCCATCTAAGTATATTCCGATAAGTCAATAAAGAATTACCCAGTCTCTCTCCTTTTCATACATTTGCGCCACAATTAGATTTGGTGTTGGCACAAAGGTGCATGTACTTAATAAGGGAATCAGGTGTAAATCCTGGACAGTCCCCGCTGCTGTGAGCTTCGTAACAAGGTTTCAATAATTAGTGTCACTGTGAGATTCATGGGAAGACCATTGAAATGAAGCGAGTCAGAAGACCTGCCATGATCTATTTCTAGTAATCATCACATACTCGGTGTGAAGTATCAGGTGATCCAAAATTCATGTTTATTCTTATGTTAAAATATAGTAGTACGCTGTATTTCGTGTTATTTGTTATGCTCTGCTTTTCGCTCAGTTCTCAGTCACTATCTGACTCATTGGGTCAGGAATTACTAATAACAGCAACTAAAATCCCTACACCAGTAAAACAGAATAGTAAATCAATTCTTGTAATTGATTCTGCCGCGATTGCCCATGCTGGGGTTTCAGACCTATCTCAATTATTGGATAGACAGGCTGGAATCAGAGTTAATGGTGCGCTCAGCAATCCTGGAGTCAACAAATCAATCTTCATTCAAGGTGGCGGGGCTGAGGATGTGCTGTTCTTAATAGATGGAATCCCGTTGAACGACCCTTCTGCAATTGGCGGTACATTTGACATCCGAAATCTCTCTCTTGCTGGTATTCAGCGCATAGAAATCCTCAAAGGATCACAATCTACCTTATATGGATCTAATGCCATCAGTGGGGTAATAAACATCATTACTAACAATAATGGTCCAGAAGGACTTAAGATTGCTGGTCAAGCGGAGTTCGCTTCCTTCAACACAGCCAGTCAACAGCTCAATGTTAGTTATGGTACAGGAAAAACTACTTTTAATCTTAATGGATCCAATAAAACATCAGATGGACTATCTGAAGCACTTAATCCCGACCCAGAGTCAGGAGGGTTTGACAGAGATGGTATCAGTAGAAGAAATCTTAATATCTACATAGCACACGAGCTGAGCGATGCAATATCAATAAGGCCATTTTATAGAAACAATAGATTCAATGGATTATTTGATGCAGGCTCGTTCACGGATTCTGGCGACCGATTTGAGTCCAACTACTTTAGCATTGGCGGGCAAGGAACGTGGAAAGGCAAAGGTCATGAGCTTAACCTATTGGGCTCATTCACAGATACAGATCGCACATTTATCACCTCCTTTGGCACGAGTTTCTTTAATGGTGGTCATTATAACGTAGACATCTTCGACCGCATGAGTATCGGTACTATATCGAGTATAACTCTTGGACTCAATTGGCAAGAATTTGGGGTGACAGATGCGACTGCAGTAGTCCCCGAAGCGTTCGAAAGCATTTGGAGTCCGTATGCCCTTTATGACCTTCGTCTGAATCGATTTAATCTTGGAGCTGGATTAAGATTTAATGCGCATAGTCAGTTTGGCAACAATGCGACATACGAGATATCTGGATCATACTTTTTATCAGATGGGCTTAAAGGATTTGCGAGTTTCTCTACTGGGTTTAAAGCCCCCCTCCTCCCTCAACTCTTCGGAGCATTTGGGGCCAATCCAAATCTAATGCCTGAAGAAAGTGAGTATTGGACTGTTGGCTTAGACTATGGCTCAGAAGGCTCCCCGTTTACTTTAGGTCTGAGTTACTTTAACAGAGATGTAGATCAACGAATCACCTTTGGTTTAAATCCAGACACGGGAGAATTTGGGTTCAACAATCTCGCCAGACAGCAAGATTCCGGTATTGAACTTTCTGCAAGTTACCGAAGTGATGACTGGGCCATCAATGCTGCTTATATATTCTTGACTGGCCGGAGCTCAGACAATGATGGCAACACAACCAGCGAAGACTTACTGCGTCGACCAACATCTCAGTTTGACCTCACAATTAATTACTCAGGTATCAATAGATTAAACTTAGGTCTGGATTTCAATTTTACAGGGGATCGTCAAGATCTATTTTTTGACTTTACAACATTTGAGACTAATCCGGTTACACTTGACTCTTATAGCTACGTCAATTTCAGTGCGCAATATGAGATTAACGAGGCATTCGAGGCATACTTGAATTTGCAAAATGCATTTGATAGTGAGTTTGAGGAAGTCATTGGGTTCAGTGTATTGAGACAGTACCTGGCATTAGGTGTAAGATTTAAAGTGATCAATTAGTGACATTAAATTTTGGTTAAAGGTCATAACCATTTGCACCTTTAATCGTCTATATTACAAACGGCTTTATGCGATATCTATTGATCCTTGCTATTTCTTTTGTTAGCCTCAGTTACGCTTCGGAGGCAAATGGTCAGACTACATCAGATATTATTGGAGATGGATGGGAGCATATTGGCACCCGCAAAATCAATAAAAAGATTGACAAAGCAGAGATTCCCGTAACTATTGCCGACGGCAATTATAAAAAGATCATTCTCATTGCTGAGAATAAGCCTATCATCATCAAGCAATGCGTAATTCAGTTTGAGGACGATACTAAACAAATTGTCAATATGCGCGAAAAGTTAGAAGCGGAAGATTCAGCACCAGAAATCGATCTTACTGGTGGTGGCAGCCATATCATCAAACATGTTTGGATCGCTTATGAAGCTAAAACCAAGAAAGGAAAGGTGCGATTATACGGTATGCGATGATCTAGTCATATCGTATCTTGGGACAAAAACTAAATGGATCGTTGTTCGTGGTGTGAAAATGGGCACCAACTCTACTTAGACTATCATGACCAAGAATGGGGTGTTCCTGTCTATGACAGTCAAACCTTGTTTCAAAAATTAATTCTAGATGGCGCTCAAGCCGGATTGAGTTGGTGGACCATATTGAATAAACGAGAAGGATATCGTAAGGCTTTTGACAACTTTGATCCAGAAAAGATGGCTCGTTATGATCAAAAGAAAATCGACGAGCTAATCGCTAATCCAGGCATCGTACGAAACAAGCTCAAAGTAAATGCCGCTGTAACTAACGCTCAGGCATATCTAAATCTCGCAGAAAAGGGTATTTCTTTCAATGACTATCTATGGGATTATGTAGATGGGAAGCCTATCATAAACAGTTGGGCAGCATGGCAAGAATGTCCAGCCAATACCCCATTAAGTGACAAGATCAGCAAACAGCTCAAAAAAGATGGATTCAAGTTCGTCGGTTCAACAATAGTTTATGCCTTTATGCAAGCTGTTGGAATGGTCAATGATCATAAAGTTTCTTGTTTTAGATATAAGGATTTGTGCTAATTTAAGTGTAAGCATGCGTTATCAATCCACCCTTGATTAGGATTTATATTATATATTGAAAAAGGATAATATATTCTAATAATGGAGCTCGCTGAGCAGACTCGAAAAATCTTACACGTCGATATGGACGCCTACTATGCCTCTGTTGAGCAACGTGACGATCCAGCGTTAAAAGGTAAGCCTATTGCAGTTGGGGGTAATGAGAAAAGAGGTGTTATCAGCACCGCCAGTTATGCTGCCAGAAAGTTTGGCGTAGGTTCTGCGATGCCAGGATATATGGCAAAACAGAAGTGCCCCGAACTCATATTTGTGAAGCCTCGATATGAGGTGTATAGTCAGATATCTCGTCAGATCAGAGATATCTTCAGAGAGTACACCGATCTAATTGAGCCGCTTTCTCTTGATGAAGCCTACCTTGATATCACCACCAATAAAAAGGATATCGTTCTTGCAACTGAGGTGGCTGACATGATTCAACAGCAGATATTCGACTCGCTCAATCTCACCTGTTCGATAGGTGTATCTTACTGTAAATTCTTAGCTAAAATCGGCTCCGATCTTAAAAAGCCGAATGGCATTACAGTAATAAAACCGCATCAGGCTCTAAAGTTTATTGAGCAACTACCGGTCAAGAAATTCTTCGGAGTAGGCAAAGTCACTGCCGAGAAGATGAACAAACTGGGCATTCATACAGGTATGGACCTGAAGTCCAAGGATCGTCACTTTCTGATTACACATTTTGGCAAGTCTGGCAGGTACTATTATGATATCGTCAGAGGTATTGACAATCGCCCTGTCGTATCTCATCGCGAGCGTAAATCACTCGCTGTCGAACGAACATTGGAGGAGAACCTAAGCGAAAAGACTGATATCATTCAAACTTGTGAGGTCATAATCGATAAGCTTGTTGCTCGATTAGATAAACACAAGAGCTATGGACGTACGCTAACGCTAAAAATTAAAAGAGCAGACTTTTCAATCATCAACCGGAGTAAATCTTTGAAGGCTCCTTATGACAGCAAGGATATCATCTATACAGAAACTATGAATCTCATTGAGCTGAATTTCGATACGTTTGGAGAGATTCGGTTGATTGGATTATCGATTAGCAATTTTATATCTGTTGATGATTTAGATGACGATAGTCAACTTAGTCTCGACTTTGAATACTTATGAAGACGCAAATAAACGTCTCCAGAAGACATCTATGAGGTCGAGTATTTAAATCCTAATAGCTCATAGAACTACCCTAACCTATTAATAGTATTTCTCCCAAGCTGATACATATGTACTTCATCGGGTCCATCCGCAATACGGATGATGCGTGCCCAAGCCAACATATGATATAACGGCAGGTCATTACTGACTCCCATACCACCATGCACTTGAATAGCTCTATCGATAACTTGTTGGGCCATATTTGGTGCAACGATTTTGATCATGGCAATCAAATCAGTTGCGCCTTTATTGCCGTATTTATCCATCTTATCAGCTGCCTCAAGAGTCAGCAATCGAGCCTGCTGTATATCACAGATGCTCTTGGCTACATCTTGTCGTACGCTGCTGAAGTTCTTGATTGGCCTTCCAAATGCAACACGTTCTTGTGAACGCTTACACATCAGCTCCATAGCACGCTGTGACATACCTATCAAGCGCATACAATGGTGTATCCTACCCGGTCCAAGTCGTCCTTGAGCGATCTCAAATCCTCGACCCTCGCCTACTAATAGATTCTCTTTAGGCACTCTGACATTATTAAGCTTAATCTCGGCATGACCTCCAGGGCTATCTTGTGTACCCATGGCATAAAGGCCTCTAACGATCTCAACTCCGGGGGTATCTCTTTCTACTAATATCATGCTCTGTTGACGATGGCGATCAGCTTCCTTATCAGTCTTGCCCATGACGATCATCACCTTACAACGTGGATCCATAGCGCCTGATGACCACCATTTGCGGCCATTGATGACATAGTCAGCACCATCAGCAACAATGGAAGTCTCGATATTAGTGGCATCGCTGGAAGCGACATCAGGCTCTGTCATCAAAAATGCAGATCTAATCTCACCATTCATCAATGGAGTGAGGTATTTATCTTGCTGCGCTTGAGAGCCATATTTAGCAAGAACCTCCATATTGCCTGTATCTGGAGCAGAGCAGTTGAACACCTCTGAGCTCCACAATACTCTGCCCATCATCTCCGCCAATGGTGCATACTCTAGATTGCTCAATCCCGGGCTAAAATCACCATAATCTTCTGGTAAGAACAGATTCCACAGGCCAGCTTTCTTAGCTTTCTTCTTCAGTCCATCCATTCCAGGCCATACCTGCCATAGATTATTTTGATCACCTACCCATTCCGCATATTCATGTTCAACGGGGTAGATATGCTCATCCATAAACTGACCTAACTTAGCTTGTAACTCCTTTACCTTATCACTATAATCAAAATTCATATTGATAATTATATCTCACTTGATAGCTCAAAGTAATCGAAGTTCTATGCCTCATATGCTTGATACCTTCAAAATATTTGGCAAACAGCTGCTAGCTTATTATGATGTCAGGATCTTCTCACGATCCTGTTTAAGCTGATTAATTTGAGTCTGCACTTGAGCATCCTGAGATTCAATTTGATTAACAAGGCGACCCACTTCACCTCTAGTGACATTTATTGATTGCATCGCTTGAGTCAGCTTCTGCTGCATGATCCAATCCGTAATAATGTTGTTAAAGAAAAAACCGGTAAAATCAGAAAAATGACGTTCATCAATATTTCCGGATAATTGAAGGCCTATATGAGACAGCTCTTGTCTAAAAAGATTCAGATGATGCCTTACCTGATAACTCAGATTGCGTGCTCGATCGATCGCATCACGTCGGACCATGCGTTGCATGTGCCCTCGACGATTACTCGAAGGGCCACCCCAGCTGCGCACTTTCTGTAGTTGATTGATGATCTGATTGAGTAAATTTATACAGATCTTACCTTCCTCTGCAGCCTCTTCAAGTTCCTTCTTGTGCTGATAGTGTGATTCAAGCTCCTGACTCAAGGATAGCATTCTTTGTCTCAGCATCGGATCGCTCTGGATGATTTCATTTTCACGATCATTTTTCAATTGTATCAGGTCTTGTTCCAGTTTAGATTTATCACCCATCTTTGCTTCAAGAAGGTTTACTTCATACTCGAGTAAGTCGATATTCTTTTGAACTTCTTCAACCTTGAGTGTTAACTCAAGATATTCTTGGCGTTCTTTTTCGAGCTTTTGCTCCTTATTACCAAGAATTTTGTGAAAGATTGCTCGTGTACTCAGGCCTTCTAACTTGCTGATGTCTTTGAGCTCATCATTTAGTTCATTATCCATCTTTTCTAAGGTAGCATACTGTTGCTCAAGGTCTTTTTGTGAAGTCTTAAGTTGTGACGCAACTACATCCAGATGTACAATCTTTGAGATGGTGTCTTGTATAGCTTTTTGAATATCAGTCTGGGCCATATATAGTAATGGATGGTTTAGCTTAGATCTAAAATCAAATATATTTCTTTGATCTGAAATCATCCGGTTATATATTACGTTACACTACAAAGAATAAAAATCGTTACGCATGGGAATCTTAGGAGATCTTAAAAAAATATTTTTCGGAGCTGAGTCATTGGGTAAGTCTGCAGCCGGTAAAGGGAAAGACTTAGCCAAAGAAACAACTGAAGATATCCTGGAGCGAGCGAGCGATTTTGGCGATACGATTAAGTCAACCGCCTCCAATGTGGGTGAAGGCTTGGCAGAAAAAACGGGCGGGTTACGAGATGCCATCCTCCATCAGGCTGAAGGCAGCTTAGATATGGTAACTAAGAATGAAACGCTCAAGAACGTTGCTGAAAAGACAGAACAAATCGGTAGCAATATCCTCGAAAAAGGAGAAGAGCTTATCAACAAAGGATCTCAAAAAGTCGAAGAACTCGGACAAACCATCCTTGGCGAAAACAATGAAAATCTCGAGAAAGCCAAAGAAATGACGGCCGGACTCGGAGCTAAAGTCATAGAGACTAAGGACAAACTTGTCGAAAAAGGCAAAGAACTCCATGAAGACTTGAGTGAAAAAATTGATGACACGCTGGCTAGAGCCAAAGCAGAGGAAGCAGCTGAAGCTGCCACGCCACAGAAAGATCTCCGTGAAATCCTTGATGAAAACAAAGGATCGATGCTCGAAGATAAAGACGACTTCTTCTCTAAGGCTGCCAAGTATGCCGATGGCGACTACCACGGTGCTGCGGAAGGAAGCATCACCGTCACAGACAAAGTCCTTAAAGCAGGTGGAGAAACCGCCAAGGCAGCAGGATTCACCGATCTCGATGGTGATGGTAATGAGGTCATCGATGATGCTATTGTCTTAGGAGAGGAGGAGTAATTTTCACCCCCTAACCCCCTCAAGGGGGACATTATACAGCTATCCCCCTTGAGGGGGCTTGGGGGTAGAAAAGCTGGGCTCGGGGGTGAAACTCCGACTATCTTCAACATTACCATGGATAAA
>CAZAXY010000060.1:0-22367 GCA_964489125.1 uncultured Saprospiraceae bacterium | reverse complement strand
AGGCCATATTGTTATACAAACCTGGGTAGGGCTCCGGGTGCATATTGCCCAACTCAACTGAAAATGCTATTGACGCTTTGATATCAGCGATAGACTGACTCGTCATCTGTCTAAATTGCTTGACGATGATCTTATGCTTCAATACGTGAGGATCGGTAAATATGAATTTGTATTGGCGTTGATACTTATAATAGAGTCTAACTTCGCTCTGTAGGTTTTCAAATGAGGGTAACTGCCTCGTCTTGCTGCGCTCCAATTCGATCTGATCCCACATCTGCTGGGCAATAACCCCGAGCAACATATCTTTATCCTTAAAGTGATAAGTGAGATTGCCACGACTCATATTGAGCTCATTGGCTAATTCATATAGCGTCACAGCGGCATATCCCTTTTGATTAAACAGGGACACGGCATGGTCTATGATTTGTTGCTTTTTACTCATTATTAGTTCAGGGCCATCAAGGTATAAAGAAATATCGATTTAGTTACTAATGACTAAATTATTTATCAATACTCACTAAATCTTATGGAGAATGAGAAACTGACCTACTAAAACCAGTCACTACATAGTGGATTATCCCTAACTAATCTATTGCCAAGAGGGGGGGGGGTATACATCTTTTTCATTTATGAATAAAGTATCATCACGTCAGCAGAATGGGCATATCTTGTAAAACAAGCCCATATCATCAATTAGCAGTAAATGAAAGTAGGTCATATTCTATACAAGGTTAACAACTTGGAAGACGCTGTAATCAAGTTTAGAGAGCAAGGTTTTAAAGTAGAATATGGTTCGAAGAATAGTCCTCATAATGCGTTAATCTACTTTTCTGAAGGCCCTTATATTGAACTACTAGGCAAAGCGCCAGTGCCATTCTACATTAGTCTAATCCTGCGCTTTTCAGGGAGAGGAAAGGTTGTTGACAGGTTTAATCATTGGAAAAACGTAGAAGAGGGATTCTTTGGGATGTGCTTGGAGAGTTCTGAAACCAATTTCGATGCGGAGGAGGATATATTAATCAATCATCGACAACCTTACTTTATCACAGAAAGCAGCAGAACAGATCCTCTCAACAGGCTCCTTAAGTGGACACTTCTCTTCCCCTATGAGCTTAAGATCCCGTTCTTGATGACTCGTTTCAATATCAACCCAAGACCAAAGGCACTCGTTCATCCAAATGGCGTAAAAGGAATAAAAAGTATCACGTTTGGAACTGACCAAGGTCTGATCCCAATCATCAGAGAATTATGTGATGACAAAATCCTCGAACTACGTGTTGGAACCGGTGTAAATGAAGTAACTTATGATACATAAACACTGCTTATCACAATGTATATGGGAGACAACCTAACTCTAAGGCAAGGTTTGGCAAATTTTCATAGCGAATACAAATCTCACCTGAGTCATGATAAAATTAGCATTTCAAAGGAGGCTAGAAGCTTCTTTAGATCGCATGATATTGCCCACGTACTATTTGGATGTGATATTTCGCTCTATAGTGTAGGCTCAGTCAAAATATGGACAATCTTTGGCACTACATTAGGGTTTTGGAAACACATCACTGGATACCAAGAAGCCAACGCATTCGAGTTATCCAAGAGCTTCACTATAGTTCATGCCGCCAAAAACATATTCAAATTTCTCGTTTCAATCCCCACAATAATCCTCAGAGCCAAACGGATGTCAAAACCGTGGAATTGGCAGAATTCGAGAGATACTTAGATATGTCCATCTCTGAAATACGCGAAGAGTTTAATATCCAAGTGCTGACTTGAAACATTAGACTAATGGGTAATCGTATCCCTCCCTCTCCTACCGTAACGGTTTCCTTTTAACTATGCCTCAGGCATTCACTTCTTGTATCGAGCCGGTCATCCCGCATAAAGTGCTGGTTTTCTATTGCAAGATCTCTCCAAGACGAACTACGAAACCGAGGTTAACACTCCTCCCGGCTTCCATAAAGACATTTTGATTCCCAGGGGCACCTCGAGAAACATGACTACGGTATAAGGTATCTCCCACATTGGTAACGCTCAGTATAAGCCTTGAATGCGGCATATTACTGCTTAAGTTATGCAGATTAACACCTGCTTTAATATTAAATATGGCATAGCCAGGTGTGACAATCTCGTTGGGAGCTGGATCGTTTTGTTCAGAGACTATTAAAATCTCAGGTTGCACATAAAACTTGTTGTCTCTATTTCTCAGCTGAACCCCAGCCCACATCTGAGTTGCAGGAATAGCAGGGAGTGGATCATCTGTTACGTTGTTTGTACCATTAATCAAAGCACCACTTAAGAATACTGAAGAAAGGGCACCAATCTTAAGACGAGCGTCCCACTCTAATCCAGTGATAGTAGCATCACCAACATTTCTAAATTGTATAGACGGCGCACCATCAAACGTAAGGTCTACTGGCACGAACAAGTTGTTCAGGAAGTTTTGGTAAAAGTTAGCTTCAACACTAAAGACACCAGAATCGTATTTCCCGCCTAACTCATAAAAAACACCTCGCTCCGGATCTAAATCTGGATTAGGAACTAAGAAACCCGCACCGACAGCAGTGAAGTGATATTTAGAAAAAAGATCAGTACCTCTAAATGAATTTGCCAAGGTAGCGGTAAGGCTCAATGCATCTGTAGCGATATACTTTAATCCGATATTACCAGATATGGCTACGTCATTATCTGAGGTGTTATCGTCATTGTAGATCTCTGCTATAGCTGGTATGTCAAATGGGCCATCATCGATGCTTGTACTAACATTGTCCAATCTGGCAGCTATCAATAGATTTACCTTATCGCTCAATTTTACTTCTTCGATCGCAAAGAGACCGAAACTCGTGCTACGGCTATCCGGTTGTATTTGTGTTAATGGATTATTTATCTCATTGACCATAGCGCCGAGCGGGTTAAAGATTTGAATATTTAAGTCCCTATGTAAACCTATCCTGGTCTCTCTCAAGAAGTCGACACCAAAAGTTAATTTGGCATTCTCCTTTTGTTTTAATGTCGCAAAAAACTTACCGCCCATAAAAGGGACATCTACATCCAGCATAGCATGAATCCTCCGATTGACATCTGTAGTCATCGGAAATGGAATGCTAGTGACTTGATCGATATGTAGATTTTGTTCTTTGAAAAAGAGTCTTGCCCCAATAGATACAATCTTGTCTGATACGTCAGTACCATCATATGCCAAGTTGATACCCGTCTGAGTATCTGGATCGAATCTTCGTGTAATAAGAGGTGGACCAGGAGCACCTAAACCACCTGGAAAACCAACGTCCGAATTTCTAAAGTACTTACCGCTCACTTCTACACGATGATTGGCGGCCCAAGAATAGCCTATATTAAAATCAACATTAGCAGACTCGAACTGACTGTTTTCAATTTCGCCTTCTGGAGTCTTTGTATTTCCGGCATTGCGGAAGCCACCCCCAACCAAAAAGTCGAATCCATTTCCTCTACCTTCGAGCTCTACCCTTCCCCTTGTAAAATCTGCTACCGACTGGTATCCTCCATATATGCTTCCACCTATCTTCATTTCCTTACCATAACCATTTTCAGCCTTGCGGGTAACAACATTGACCAGGCCTGAAACCGCATCACTCCCCCAAAATGCAGACGAAGGGCCTTTGACTAACTCGATACGTTCTATCTGAAATGGGTCTACTAAAGAATATGACCGAATCCTCCCACCTACAAATGCATTGCCGTCTATAAGGATAGGAGCTCGTTCTCTTGACAGACCTCTAATAATCGGTGTACTTGCGAGACCGCCATCACTTTGGCGTGTCACTCCTGGTATGTACTGTAGCGCTTCTACAGGCGTTAGAGGTTGATTTTCTTCAATCTGCCTTTTCGATATGACTGCGACATTAATCGGCAAATCCGCTGCCTTACTCAAGGATCTGGTAGCTGTTACTACTAACTCTTCAACATCTAAGGTTAGTGTCGTATCTGTGGTCGCCTGTGCCATAAGATCACCAAAAGGAAATAAAAGAATAAAAAACGTCGTGAGAAGCGTGAGTCGTTTCATAGTATTAGGTTTTAAAAAATTAGAAAGCTCTTTCTAAAAACAAAGAAAACGATCTGATTAGATCGACCAAAGGTCATACAGCACTATTTTTTAGAAAACATTTTCTATTACTGCCCAATTTCAGTTGATGCAATCGGCTGTTGGACAAGAATCTTTCCATAATTTCGCAACAAGCGTTTAAGGCAAAATATTATTATGCTAGCACAGAACGGGCAAGTAGCCCCAATTGCATCAAATCATATAGAAGAAGTTCACGCCTTTTGGATAGCAGGAGGAAGTTGCGACGGTTGCTCGATAGCAGCTGTTGGAGCATCTTCACCATCCGTGGAGGATCTCCTCAGAGGCGTATTACCTGGAATGCCCAAGGTAGTACTTCATCATCCCGTGCTAGCAGTTACAGCTGGAGAAGAATTTATTCACCCATTTAGATTGGCAGCTAAGGGAGAGCTGGAACATCCATTTGTGGTAATCTGCGAAGGCTCTATTATGGATGAGCGTATCGCTGCCTCGACTGGAGGGTACTGGTCTGGTCTGGGAGCTGATGACGATGAAGATGGAAATCCACAGCCTATCCCATCATCTAGCTGGGTATCAAGGATGAGTCAACATGCAGCCGCTATAATTGCTGTAGGAACCTGTGCCACGTGGGGAGGCGTACCAGCTGCCGCTGGTAACCCTACCGATGCTGTCGGAGTGATGGACTTCTTGGGTGCCGATTATCGCAGTGCGTTAGGACTACCCGTAGTAAATCTACCAGGTTGTGCTCCACAAGGAGATAACATCACTGAGACGATCGCTGCCGTCCTGTTGTTTCTTCATGGATTAGGACCCCTACCTGAGTTTGATGAGCTTGGGCGACCTTCGTGGTTGTTTGGTGAAACCGTACATAGAGGATGTACCAGAGCGGGCTTTTATGAAGAAGGAAAGTTTGCCGAAGAATATGGCGACAAAGAGTGTTTAGTAGAAGTTGGTTGCTGGGGACCAGTAGTCCAATGTAACATCAACAAGCGGGGTGCCCTTAATGGCCAAGGAGGATGTATGAATATTGGTGCGCCGTGTATCGGATGTACAATGCCTGGATTTCCAGACAGCTTTGCTCCATTCTACGCTACACCTCCTGGCACAATCGTATCTTCTACACTATCTAGAGTCACAGGATCTCTCATCAGCAATCTCAGAGAGATGACAATGACTTATCAAAATCGCACAGCTAAGTGGAACAAGGATGGAAAAGTGCCATCAGGATGGGGTCATGTCGGCGAACCAGGACCTCTGCAAAAGATAGCCCACTTTGCATATGAGAAATTACAATTTAAGGATAGCCCGAAACCTGGGTCAAATTAATTGAACTATGGATGAAGCAACACTCTACGGAAACTTTTACATAGGATTGGCTATCGCTGTAGTCATCATAATAGCAGCAGCGGCACTCCTCATATTAGTCTGGATGGCTGCGAGAAGAATACTGAGACTTGCCACAGCTGCACTTGGGCTCGTAGAGCAAATCAAAGAAAATACTAATAGCCTCTGGGGTCTTCAAACAACTAATCAAGTAGCAACGGATATACTGGACGGAGCTCAGGCTATTGATGCCCATGCAGGATTAGTTGCAGAAGCTCTTCATCAAATCAATCAAGACTAAACTATACATCACATGGAACCATATCAACTCTTATGGCTTATCTCGCTGATCATCGGTCTTGTAGTGATCGGAGTAGTTGCCTTCCTCTTACATAAGATCAAATCAACAGCCGTAGACATAGATGTCGCTGCCGGAAAGATCTGGACGCAAGGAAAGCTCACAGCCAATAACACGATACAGATACCGATCTTTTTATCAGTAACAAATAGAGTGGTCGGAAAAATATATACTTCAGCGGTGAGCATCTTAGGTGGTTCGGCTGCTATAAAGGAACACGCAGAAGGATGTCCTGGATGTCCAAACTGTGTATTACAACATCAAAATTAGATAGACCATGGACGTTATACTCATGCTCTGCACTATACTGGCCGTCGTACTGCTTGTCATTGTGCTGGTCCGATACCTCACCAAGATCATATCGTTGCTCAATTCTATTGGAGGGAATGGTGATAGCTACCTAGCCAAGTTAAGGTTAGGGCTTAGGGCCATTGAAACCGAGACTGGTCATATCCCTACCGAAGTAACCAAACTCAACGGAGGATTAACCAAAACGTCAGATGGCCTCGTAGCTGTTAATCAAAATTTAAAAGGCACCATCACTGCGGTGGTCGCACAAAAAGTATAGCGATATGTCCAGTATAATTTTAACTCTATGGACGATTTTGCTGGTAGTGACAGTATTGCTACTACCGCTTATCATAAGTCTCTTGCACCGCACATGGGTAGCAAGCCGAAGCATCGAACGTTACTTTAAAGAAATGCTCGAAGCAGGTGTCGGTATAGCTGGCAATACTGACTACGTAACCGCTTTAGACGATACTATCGGAGTGGCGTCTGGCATCTTAGACGTAGCAGGCGAGATAAATGAAAATGCAGAAACTATAAAAGGTGCTGTAGCCGATAGAGCAGCTCAAATAAACTAAATTATCATGACAGCTTCTACATTATATATAGCAACATTAATTATAGTCGGGTTAGTAGTCCTCGTACTAGTTATCTATCTCGTGCTTATCATCGTGGCACTAACAAGAGCTGGTACTCACTTAGAAAACCTAGCAGGCGGGCTTCAAAAAATAGTAGATGACACCTCACCACTCCCAGACAAGCTAGGAACCATAAATGGCGCTCTAACACAGTTACACGGAGGGTTGTTATCAGTAGATAGTCATCTAGTAGGAATAGCAAAGGTCTTCAAGTTAGTGTAGACATAATTGAATTTATAAAGAGATAATCGACGAATAAAAGAACCATATGTGTTTTAAAAATTTACCAATAGCTTTTGACGAACAAGGAAATGCCTATCTGAAAGAGGATATCGCCAATCCTTATGAATACAAGGTCGTTGATCTAGGCAAAGAACAAGACAAGCTCAAAAGCCTAATGGAAAAAAATGGCTTCATTCGAAGCGTGGACTACGACCCCGTTACAAGAGTAGCAGGCGCATTAGCCTTTCATAGTGTCGTAGACTTACAGGAAAAAAAGGTTCTTTCGACGAACTCCATGGCCACGTTATTCAGAGGTTATGAGATTATCTTGAAAGGAAGAGACCCTCGGGATGCTGCATATATCAGTAGTCGAGCATGTGGCGTCTGCGGTGGTGTACATGCTACCACATCAGCTCTTGCTATCGAGATGGCATTGGGAATAAAGCCACCGCCTTTAGGTATCGTGATGCGTAACATCTTGCTAGCAATCGAATATCTCTATGATCATCCGTTACACCTGTTCTTATTGGCAGGGCCTGATTACTCTGAAGAATTAGTCGCTGCAACTAATCCCGAACTAATCCCAAAAGCGGCGGCTGCAAAATGCAAGAACAAAGCAGTGCATGGATATGATACCATACTTGATATCATGAAAGACCTTAACCCACTTAAAGGTAAATTATACCTAGAGGCTCTATCTATGACCAGAGTGGCAAGAGAAGCATACGTGCAGATCGGAGGTAAGTATCCGCATCCGCAGTCAGTAGTACCCGGAGGGATATCTGTAACTGTTACCATGTCTACGCTTAATGAAGTATATACGAGACTGATCAAGTTTTTTGATTACGGTCAGAAGACTACAGGGATCTGGGATGATGTCTTTGACTTCTTCTATGAGCAAGATGAAAGATATCAACAATGCGGTGTGCGACCTGCTACGATGGCAGATACCGGTGTCTGGGATAGACCAGAATTCTATGATGGAACATTCGAAAACTGTGACAAATGGGGTAATGCCAGATGGTCTACACCTGGCGTCTTAGTCAATGGAGAAGTAGTCACCACTAACTTGAGCGAACTGAATGCTGGTCTCGAAGAGTTTGTTGAGCATTCGTACTATGAGAAGTGGGATGACCATAAATACAAGACAGACTCCAATGGCTTACCATTAAGCCCTAATCATCCTTGGAATAAGGATACCATACCGAAGCCTGGCAAGCAAAGCTGGAGAGATAGATATAGCTGGGATACCTGCCCTACTTGGGATCGGATGCCAATGGAAGCTGGTGCTTACTCACGGATGTACCTGACTGCCAAAGCACAAAAAGCTCCTGCTAGTCAATATCTCGAAAATACTGGTCATAGCATGAAGATCCGTGTACCTAAGTACAATCTACCTGCAGCAGAGCTCGAATGGAAGATCCCTACTCACTGGAATGCATTTGAACGTAACAGAGCCCGAGCCTACTGCATCCCCTACTCTGCTATGGTGGCACTGGAGAACTGGCAAATTGCACAGCAATTGATTAGAAACGGAGAAACTGCCGTAAGCACTCCGTATGAGATACCTAAGAAAGGAACTCAGATAGGTTTCGGTGCATGGGGCGCTGGACGTGGATTCCTAACTCATCACCTGATCGTAAAAAATGGATTGATTCAGAACTATCAGATCATCACTCCGTCTACGCTCAATGCTGCTCCAAGAGCACCTTGGGGAGCACCAGGTCCATACGAAGAAGCCGTACTCAATACTCCGATACTTGAGAAATATGATAAACCCGAAGACTATAAGGGTATAGATATACTACGTGCCATCAGAAGTTTTGATCCATGCATGCCGTGTACTACACACATTATGGCCAAAGATTCTGATCATGTGGTGACTCGCGAAGTAACTACATGTGCTTGTGGTATCGAATAAGAAAACACTGATCGGCACGGTAGGATACCACATCCTCGGTAATCACTCGATGCCTCCGATGCTCTATACTCATCTCCAAGAGATGTCCTGGCCTAGCCATATCAAAGTTGATGAGTTAAACTGGGGACCAGTAGCGGTAGTTCAGATGTTCGAAGCGGAGACACTCCCTTTCGAAAGAGTCATCATCCTATGTGCAATCGAAAGAAAAGGAAGACCCATTGGGCAAATAGATGTATTTCGTTGGCTTGGCAATCTTCCTGATGAAGAGCAGATTCAGGCATGTGTAGGTGATGCAGCAACAGGTGTTATCTCCGTAGAAAACCTCTTAGTGATCGGAGAGTTCTTTAAAGTCTGGAAAGATGAAGTATATCTGGTTGATGTCGAGCCGGGGCCAGAAGTAGCTGGTGAAAAATGGACTCCAGACATGGAATCTGCCATACCAGACATCATATCTACAATAAAAAAACTTGCTATAACCGGTTTGGATAATGACATGAATATTAAGTATCTTAAAGGTGATACCATTTTCATAAATGAAATGATAACGGACTAAGCTTAGCATATGGAATTAATCGAAAAATCATCGCTAAGAGCACTATTCTGGAAGGATGAGATCCTTCAAATTCTATATTGGATGAATGGTGAAGGCTTTGGCAGTGAAGTGCCAGTCGTACAGGTATTATCACTACTTGATACCAATCAAGAGAACTTGATCTATCACCTTGGTAAATTGGTAGAAGAAGGCGTCTTAATCGCTTCTTCTAAAGAAATGGGGCCAAGCACCAAAATCCAATTAGCAACAGACATGAAAAAAGAAGCAGGACGGAGATTTGCTGATGCCTTCCAAGGATACCAAAAAGCGGGTCATGGAGAGTGCGGCCCTGACTGCGAATTTTGTTACGGGCCTAATGGTCAAAAACTTGAAAACTGTGTGCACAACTGTGCTACAGCTCATTAAGCTATGAAGAAAGAGTTATTCAGCAACGAGGAGTTTCATGAAGCATTAGACATGCTCAACCAACTCATGCGTGATGCTGAACAGGTCCAGGATACTGATAACAAAGTGTTGCTGTACAATATCCTACAGTACTTTGACTCGATACACAGAGAGCCACTGTTAAGGATGATGAAACTCATCAGTAATAACAAAGAGCTCCATAGCGAAATCGTCGATGATGAAACAGTCCAAAAGCTACTGACACTGTATGACATACCTATAGAAGCATCCCCTATGGATAAAGTCGGCACTGTCGGCTTTGTGCCGGCAGATCAGGTAACTGTGTTTAGCCCAGTCAAGAAAAAAGACTGGATCGAACTAGGCGACTATCGCGAGCTCGAAGATCAAAAGCTATATGCTAAGAACTATGAGCGAGTGAACTTCCTAGTCTCACGAGTTGGAAAAGAAGTATATGCCATTCAAAATCAATGTGACGGATCGGTATTACCGATAGATAAAGGGCGGATCGAAGATCACTTCATTATATGCCCTTGGCATGGATGCAAGTATGATATCAAAACTGGAGTATCGGTCGATAACAGTGATAAAAAACTGGATATATTTCAGGTCGAGATAGAAGAAGATGGATTATTAAAAGTGGAGATAGCGTATTAGACGATGAGTAGGATTTTATTAGCTGTGGTGCTGATAGCCATCTGGTCGAGCTGTCAAGAAGTAAAGCCAGAAGGTATAGACAGTTGTGAGGCTTTACCTGACAATCAAGCAGGAGACGTCGTCGAGAAAGCTATAGCTGCTGCTGGTGGCTGGGACAATTGGAAAAGTAAAGACAACTTTAGTTTTTATAAAAAAATCACACAGCTCGATAGTACCGGAACAGTAAAGAAAATCGTGAAACAACTACATACATATCAACTCAAAGATGGCTTTAAGGCTAGGATGGAATGGTCTGTCGGTAGCAATAACTTCTTGATTTTAAATGATGGCGATAAGGCTATTAAGTACAAGAATGGGATTGAGATGACTGATAAAAAGTCGGAGAATGAAGCATGGAATTCTTCATATGGTTCTCATTATGTGATAGGCATACCATATAAGTTGGCTGATCCTGGTGTTACACTCGGTTACAATGGTATCGACAGTACTCTGTTGGGCAAGCCAGTGCACAGCGTTCAGGTGGAGTATGCCAAAGGCGTAGGAAGAACTGGTGGCATGCATCGATGGATCTACTACTTCGATTTAGATACGTATGATCTTGCAGCTAATTTTCAAGATTATGGAGATGGGCACTCGCTTACCACCTACGAAGTTTTTGAAAGTGTTGGCACACATACAATCCATAACAAGAGATTCAGTTATGCCTCCAATAAGGACAAGGAAAAAGTACAGTTAAAGACCATATATGAAAATGAGGAAATGACATTCAATATTACTCTTGATAAAAACGCATTTACATTACTGTGATTAGCTCAGATAAAATATTGATCGCCGGAGTAGGCAATGAGTTGCGTCAGGATGATGCATTTGGTATAGAGTTCGTCAGAGCATGGGAAAAGAGCATGCCTAAGAATGATCTCATAAATACTATGGAGGTAGGTATTGCTGGAATACATCTTGTACAAGAATTGTTTACAGGATACGACATGTTAGTACTCGTAGATGCAGTTGATTACAAAAGAACTCCTGGGTCCATATCGATAGAGGAGGTTGAAAAATTAAGCGATATAGAGCAAATGCCATTGGACCAAAAAAGAGAATTTCTCGCAGACATGCACTACACTAATCCCACCAGAGCTATGATGCTTGCTAAAGCGCTCAAGGTACTACCAGAGAAAGTATACATACTGGGATGCCAGTCAGCAAAACACGACGACTTTGACATCGGCATGAGCGTGGAAGTAACCGCCGCAATCCCTGTCGCAATAAAAGAACTTAACAAGTGGATGTCATCAGACTCACTTTAAAATAAATTAGAAGAACTATTTAAATATTTGATACCATGAAAGATCTACAACAAAAGAAGCAACAAGTACAACAAGACCAAAGTGCTGGAAAACAAAAAGTGCCGTGGTTATTTGGACTTGAGATTAAAGATCTGACTAATCCTATCACCATAAGAAGGATACGCCTACTTCAGGCTGGATTGGTCATAGCAGTACTTGCATATGCTGGTCACTATGCTTGGGAGAGTTTTCTAAGAGCACCGTCAGGAGTAGAGCTGGTTAATGAGATGGTCGACGCTGCGGGCGGGTCAGAAGCATGGAATAATATAAATTCTGGTCAGTTTACTCGGACTCAAAATCTATATGATAAAGCTGGTAACAAGATATCCGAACAAGTAGAAACCTTCTTTTTCAGAAAAGCTGATGAGGGGCTACAACTCATGGTAAAAGCGATAGATAAGGACGGCAAAGAAGTTGTCATTAGTGAAGACGAAGAAGGATTTTGGGCAACACGGGATGCGCTCCCTTCAGATCCAAAGAGGACTTCTGGCGATCTTGGCATGATGTGCGATTCTAAATATTGCAAACCGAGCTGCGCTTCTTCTATGGCATTTTTTAGATTTTCGATGCCTTTCAAACTCACAGACTATGGCGTACGTCCCGACGTAAATAATGCTTCTAAACTTGGGCTGCTGGACTGGAATCCATTAGAGAACATAGACTTAGAAAGTGAGCCTCTTGTGCTGGATGTATCATACATACCTACCATAGGAAAGGATAAGTGGAGATTTCTGGTGAACCCCGAGACTAACCTTATCCATAAAATGGAATATTATAACAAGTCAGATATCGGTACTTATAGACCAGAGGAAATATACTGGACAGATCATAAGACTGTAGATGGAATTACCTTCAGCCATAAGTGGACAAAGTTTTGGAGTAATGGCCAGATTATGGACGAATACACCTATTCAGATGTCTCTTTTAATAACCAAGTTAACGAAGAGTTTTTCACACGTCCCGCTGGGAAAGATTGGTCTTTAGTCACTAATAGCTTATGAAAATTGCAATTGCAGGAAAAGGCGGTGTAGGTAAAACTACGGTCAGCGGCACTATATGTCGAGTACTAGCACAAGAAGGAGAACGAGTGCTAGCCATCGATGGGGATCCAAATCCCAATCTTTCAGTTGTACTCGGTATCGACAAAGACAAACCTCCACACCGATCACTAAGTACAGACATTATAGAAAGAGTGGAAGAAGGTGAGTCATGGAGCTTCAGAGTAAAGATGCCATTTGATGAGATCCTCGACACCTATGGACAGGAAGCGCCTGATGATGTAACGTTACTCATCGTTGGAAAACCCGAACAAGCGGGGACAGGATGTATGTGTGGATCTCATACAGTGGTCCGAGAACTCATACACTCTGCGCTTACTTCAGAATTCAATGCTGCGATGGTCGTAGACACTGAAGCTTCATTAGAACATATGAAGCGTGGTACTTCACAACATGTGGATAGAATGTATACAGTCTTAGAACCGTATTACAGATCACTTGAAGCGGCAGGCCGATTTGCCGATATGGCACGTGATCTGGGTATCAAAGAAGTAGCGGCTATAGCTAATAAAGTAAGAACAGAAGAAGAAGCTGATGCCATAAAGGAGTACTGCGAAAAAATAGATTTGCCGATAGCCGTAATGGTACCTTATGATGAGAATATAACTGCTGCAGACTTACAAGGAGTCTCTATCATGGACTATGATAATAACTCAAAGGCAGTCCAAGCCATACAGCAATTTGTAAAAACACTAAAATAATTTAGTATGTGTTTAGCTATACCTGGAAAAATACTCGACATACAAGATCAAGAAGAAAGCGTATTTCAGATAGGTCGAGTATCGTTCAGTGGTGTTGCCAAAAAGATCAACCTGAGCTTAGTGCCAGAAGCCAAAGTCGGTGATCATGTACTGGTCCATGTCGGTGTAGCTGTGAGCGTCATAGATGAAGAAGAAGCCCGGAAGACCTTAGCTTTTTTACAAGGCACTGGCGATCTTGATGAACTCTTTGATGAGCTACATCATGAAAAAAAGGCATAGAAGGAATAGACTCTATTTCTAATTATCAATAAGGACTTCTACGTCACGCAACTGGGGAAGTATGAGTGCTTCATATTCCATCAGTCCCACATTCGTAAATGAAGGAAGCAACTGATTCCAAACAACTATTTTAAACTTCTCTTCATCAAACCCACTCGTTGAAAGCACTTTTCTCTGTGTTAACCAAAATGAGATAATCATCCAGATGGCATGAGCTGTGTGTGCATATTGATCGAGATGTATAGGAGCTTGGAATATTCCTTTTCTTACATTTTCGGTGATCCATTGGTAGATCTGGTCGATCATTAGGTTGATATACTTCACTCTCTGTTGATGGATCTTCGGATAAGACCTTTCCAACTCAACAGCATCTAAAAAGAAGAAGGCAAATTGATTGATGAGGGCATAATACTTAGATAGCTGATTATCAAAATCTATCAACAAGGGAAACAGGTTGTCCTTTTTTACAACTGGAGAAATTTCAGCATTGATAGAATCGGCTATTGTACTCATCAGATCTTCCTTGAATTGAAAATGATACGCCAAGTTCCCAACGCTGATATTACACTCATCTGCTATGCCTTGCAATTTCACATTAGGAAGGCCATATAGGTTAAAGAGCGATATGGCCGCGTCTAAGATCTTGTCTCTCGTTTTTTTCTTTTTCTCTTTCATCACATAGCGCTTTCTGGTGTAAATGAGTCTAGGAGCCTCTCAATAAGCAGATCAAATTCCATCCGACCAGCAGATGTGAAATGTGGAAGTACTTGCGTCCAGACCATCTCTTTAAATACTCGCTCACTATCTTCTGGACTTCCGTGGTCTATAGGCTTCGTTAGATAGAATGTGATAATCATCCAGATCGTATGAGCGACCATTTTATAATGGTCTTTTCTAAATTCTTCTACCAATATCCCATTCTTTGCATTTTGTAGTAGCCAATGATGCACTTGTTCTGATATGTGATCTGTGATCACTCTTCTCTTTTGATATTGCTTGGGATAGTTACGCTTGATCTCAAGCAAGTCAATAAAGAAGAATGAATACTTCATCAAAAAGTGATAGTACATCGCCAGCTGCGTGTCAAAGTCCATCAGGCCTGGAAACTCTTTATGTTCATCGATGATTGGCTCTAATAACTCTGTAAGTTGATCCACTATCTCGATGATAATCGCCTCTTTACTATAGTAGTGGTAAGCGAGATTACCCACACTAATACCTACATCATCGGCGATGTGCTGTAGCCTCACATTGACCATGCCATGTGCATTGAACAGCCGAATGCTACTGTGTATTATTTTGTCTTTCGTTCTCACGATAATTAACAAATTCTGGGTAACTGCTCACCTACGAGCATATTTACTATTCTCTTGCCCCCAATACCACTTCTCATCACTACTTGACGAGGATGCTCAGTCACAACATGACCTATAATGGCAGCATTACTACTCTCTGAAGTAGCCCTGAGGAGACTTACGACATCGTCCGCATACTTGGCATCCACAATCGCTAAGAATACCCCTTCATTAGCGACATAAAGTGGATCGAATCCAAGTATTTCGCATGCTCCTTTCACTTGAGCATCTATAGGTATATTTTTCTCGTCTAAAAAGATGCCGAGGTTAGCATCACGAGCGATCTCATTTAGAACTGATGCTACTCCCCCTCTCGTCGGATCTTTGAGGAGATGTATACTGCTTCCGAATTCTTCTATCATTTTTATAACCGTATGACTCAGACAACTTGTGTCACTCTCAATATCAGTCTCAAACTCAAGGCCTTCTCGGACCGACATAATGGATATGCCATGAGCTGCGATTTCATTCGATATTATAACAACATCACCTTCATTGACCCGCTCCATTCTAATATCTGCATTCGCATGTATGAGCCCGATACCAGTAGTATTGATAAAAATTTGATCTCCCTTACCCCTCTCTACGACCTTGGTATCTCCAGTAACGATTGCTACATTCGCGGCTGCACAAGCGGCCTTTATAGAATATAATATGCGCCAGAGGTCTTGCATCAACATACCCTCCTCGATTATCAAGCTTAGTGAGAGGTATCGAGGCACAGCACCACACATTGCAAGATCATTGACTGTACCATTAACCGCCAGCTCCCCGATATCCCCACCTGGAAAGAAGATCGGCGAAATCACAAAGCTATCTGTACTAAAAGCCATTGGGCCTTCCATACTTAGATAGGCACCATCATGATGCTGATCAAGCCATTCATTGCTTAATATGGAGAAGACCCCCTCTTGCAACAACTTGTTAGTCAGCGTTCCTCCCCCACCGTGACCTAGGGTCACCCGTTCATGAGTCATGTTGGGGACAGGACAAGACAGTTCCATCTTGATGTTACTCATAGACCTTCGGGATTATGACATTACAGCTTCGGCAGCCCTATGAAAATGATAATAAGCGGCACACGCTCCTTCTGAGCTTACCATCGGAGCACCCAAAGGAAACTCAGGTTTGCACGTTTTTCCAAATTCTGGACACTCATGCGGTTTTTTTATACCCTTCAGAACAAGGCCCGCTATGCAGGCTTCACTTTCTTTAGCAGCTTCTAATTGGACATCAAATTTCACATTAGCGTCATAGGCTTGGTATGACTCTTTTAGTTCATAACCGCTGACAGGTATAGAGCCTATTCCTCGCCAGACGCGATCACCGATGTCAAATACTTTTTCTATAACTTCTATGGCCTTAGGGTTTCCTTCAGGCCTTACGACTCGACTATACTGATTTTCTAAAATGTGCTTTCCTTCTTCAAGTTGCTTTACAGTCATATATATACCCTGGAGGAGATCAACAGGCTCAAATCCTGTTACAACTATTGGAATCTTATACTTTTCTACAAGCGGCCCATACTCGGATATACCCATAATCGTACAAACATGACCCGCTGCAAGAAATGCGTCTATCGCACTCTCCTCATCATTCATAACCGCCTCAATCGCTGGTGGGACAAGCACATGAGAAGTTAATATCGAGTAGTTTGTTACGTCTTGCATTGCGGCATGCAACACTGACATAGCATTAGCGGGGGCAGTAGTTTCAAACCCGACAGCAAAGAAAACCACTTCTCGGTCTGGGTTCTTCTGGGCGAGTTGCACCGCCTCTAATGGAGAATACAAGATTCGAATATCTGCCCCATTGGCCTTGGCATCTAATAGGCTCCTCGTAGATCCTGGCACTCTGAGCATATCTCCATAAGAACAGAGCATTACTCCTTTCTCTTCAGCCAAATATATAGCCTTGTCTATCAGATGCACAGGCGTTACACATACAGGGCATCCTGGACCATGAATCATCTGCACTTCCTTAGGAAGCAAGTCAATGATACCATTCTTAACGAGACTATGAGTCTGCCCACCACATATCTCCATGATCGACCAATCCCGAGTTACTATGTTTTTAATCTTGTCGATATAGCCTTTAGCTAACTCCTCGTCCCTATATTCTGTCATGAACTTCATACGCCTGCATTAATCGTTTTTAAAATACGATTCTTTATGATGTTTCTGAGCTATCGAAGCATATATGATCTGACCAAATGATATATTCTCATCATTGGGAGAAAGATCCTTGTGAAAGAGCAATTTGAAATCCCCTCCCAAGCTTGTAATAATGAGATCTATTAATAGTGTATTTTGAAATACGCCTCCACTGAATCCAATATTCGAGACACCTTCAACGCGAGCAACAGCGCCCACCCAATCTACCAAAGTGACGTGAAACTTTGCAGCAATATGACCGACTTCTAAGGAGTCTGCTAAATCATAAAACATAGCACTTACCACTGTACTAATAGAGAACTCGGAAGGTGTTTCAACTGAGTAGTAAGACTCCTTAAAATCATATCCAACTTGACGAATATAGCGCTCTGCATGTACTTGCAATAAGGAAGCCGCCTGTCCTTCATAGCTTTGCTGATTACATATATCCAATATGGACGCCACAGCGTCAAACAACCGCCCCATACTACTCGTCTTTAGCACGTCTTTGCTGGCAAGGAGTTTTTGATAAACACTCCACTCTACTTTAGAAAATTTGCTTTGTAACTTATCCCGATGCTCTGGGAGATCGTGGCATATAGACAAGGCTGACAGGCGAGGCTCTCTAGCCATTTTGTCATAGGCAATATGTGGATAGGGATTTAAATGATCACACCTTATAAACTGATAATCTTTATAAGTAAAAAACTCTCCCCCCCAGATATTATCATCATCTCCAAGACCAGCACCATCCCATATCACACCTAGTATCTTATGATCAAAATCTATTAACGCATGTTCTCCAAGTAAGGCAGAAAAATGAGCAATATGATGCTGCACTTTAAGAATTGGGATATCGAGTTCCTCTGCTAATAGACTACCTTTTATAGCACTCGTATAATTAGGATGATTATCGATGACGATCTGATTCGGGGAGAAGTCTAATAAATGGAATAGGTGATCTAAGGTATGCTTATAATTTTCCTGCGTATTATAATTACCCAAATCCCCTAAATACTGGCTTATATAGATTTGTTCACTTTGACGCATGGCAAAGGCACTTTTCAGATCAGCACCCATAGCAAGAACCCTTTGGTCGCCTGACTTCAGCATATTTTGAAAATATGAAGGAGCCATTCCTCGAGATCGCCGGAGTACCACTCTGCATCTATGCTCTTTACTAAACACAACTATACTGTCATCCTGAGGAACAAGTATTTTCCGATTATTTACCAGTATAAAGTCCGCTATTTTGACCAATTCATCAATGGCCTGTTGGTCGTCATAGACAATAGGGTCATTACTTACATTACCACTGGTGGCAATGATCGGCTGATCATAGTTCTCAAGTAACAAATGGAACAACGGGGTATATGGTAGCATAACCCCTACTCGATCAAGACCATCACAAACTCCCATATGGGATTCGCTTGTCACTCTATCAAGAAGAAGTATCGGCGCAATGGGATCCGAAAAAGCTGTTAACTGCTCATCAGACAAACTATACGGTCTGAGAGCTATAAGATTGGGATACATCAAAGCAAATGGCTTATCAGGTCTGTTCTTTCTCTCTCTGAGTGTAGCAACTACATCATCGTCCGAAGCTGCACAGGTGAGCAGATAACCTCCTATCCCCTTGATGGCTACAATCTTTCCATTGCGCCATTGACTATTGACAAAGCCTATTATTGAGTCATCCTCTAGTTGAACTGGTTCTTTGTCCTTGTTATACAGAGACATCTCAACACCGCAGAACTGGCATGAGTTAACCTGTGCATAAAACCTTCTATTACTTGGGGTATCATATTCTTTTTGGCATGACCAGCACATGGTAAAATCATCCATGGTCGTGCGCGCTCTATCGTACGGTAGTTGATGCACAATTGAGTATCTAGGACCACACTCACAACAAGTAATAAAGGGATAACCAAATCTCCTATCTTCAGGATCAGACATCTCAGAAAGACATGTTGTGCAAGTAGCATAATCTGGAGTGACATGCAGTTGAGCTGTAGATAGGTCCTCTTCTTGAAGAATCTCAAACGTCTTATAGTCCCTTAAATCGACTTGATACATCTGTGAACTGGTGACACAAGCTAGTTTTGGTGGACGATCCAAAACGTGTTTATAAAATTGCTCAACAACATCCTGAACACCAGTTATCTCAATGTGTACGCCGTCATTTTTATTCTCTACCCACCCACTCAACGAAAAACTCGCAGCAGCATTATAGATGAACGGTCTAAAGCCTATGCCTTGAACTAATCCAGTAATAAATATATGCCATGTACCAAGTCCCATAGAACAGAAGAAAAAGGTATGAAAACATGTCGAATCGCACGTACTTTAGTCGAGGTGAATACCCAGAATTCTTCATATTTCTCTAACTTAAAGGGCAGCTATTCAATACAAATCGGTGGCTATGACAAATTGGTTTGAATAACTTATCGATCATTCTGAAAAGTGATGATACAACCAGTTGTTTGTCACAGAAACAACTACGATTCTGACGATCATGAAAAAGACAATCTATAGCATCTAATGAGATACTTCCCGATAACGTATCATCTATGCTCCCTGCTCTTTTTCTCCTTAGGAATAACAACCTTCATCAATGGGCAACAGGAGGATTTTCAATCATGGAATATCATCTCACTGTCACAACCCATAAACTCCAAGTACACCGCTTCACTGACAACCATATCGAGAATTAACGACAACGTCACCAGATTCAATGATATATCTTTTGACTGGAGAGTCAATCGCAAATTTAAGAATGGACTATCAGCGCAGGTTTCCTTTAGGAACTGGGTTTTCCTACAAAACGATCCGATCTACTTTGTCTGGTATGATATGATCTATGTAAAAAAAAGAACCAAGTACAAATGGGTAAACTTATTACGTCTGCATCATGGATTAGATTGGGGAGACAGGGAACAGGCTGATTTCATTAGGATGAAAAATTACTTTTTCGTGATTATTGACAAGGCTAATAAGCTAGCTCCATTCATAGGTTATGACGTATGGTACAAACTGAGCGATGACAATCGATTTCAATTGATTTGGTTAGATTCAGGTATAGAGTATACCATGCATAAACTAAGGCTCCGCCTCAATTATAGACGTATAGCTCCTATTGGTAATGCAGAAGGCCCCAGAAGGGATATCATTTTAATGGGTCTATTTTATACTATCTAACACATCTTAAACCTTTAGTATGTAACACTACGATTGAACACTCAATTTCAGTTACCTTACCTATTTGGAAAATGAAGAAAAATTCATTGCCAACAATAGTCGACAGCGTTCAATCAACTATATGATCAAAAAGATATTCATAGTTATTCTTAGTCTCACTACCCTATTTATTGTAGGGTTTGTTGGTTCAGTAGTGTTTGGAGATGTAAGCATATCCACTGGAGGGAAAACCATATTCGGTTATGATAAAGTCCAAGGCGGGTTTATCTTGAATGGTTACAAAACATACCTGTTGGAATCAGAAGACGGGCCATATATTTTTGATAACGGAGCGGCTTATGAAATTGTAAATGTTGTACAAGAAAATGAAGAGTATCTCATAAAATCATACTCAGAAGCTAAAGACAGTATAAACAATATAACGATCACTGTAAGCAATACTGACAAGGATAAATTCGGCCTACAATTACCCAAATCAGAAGCGTTTGAAAGTAAAGCTGCTGTAACGATAACCGAGTCAAAGGTCATTGCAATCTCGGATATAGAAGGCAATTTCAATGGCTTCTCCTCATTTCTGCTAAAACAAGATATTATCGACTCAAACTTCAATTGGATATTTGGAAATGGACACTTGGTCTTAGTTGGAGACTTCATGGACAGAGGAGATCAAGTCCTTGAGTGTCTATGGCTAATCTATTCACTTGAGCAACAAGCGAAGGAGCACCGTGGTCAAGTTCATTTCATCCTTGGTAATCATGAAGCTATCAACTTTTACGGTCACTTGGGTTACCTATCAGATAAGTATAAAGCATTCGCTCAAGAATATTCAAACAACTCAAATTTTGAAGAGGAGAACATGGTATTATAAGGGATGAACGCATTATCCTGAGATCTACAGTTCAAGGTGCTGGATATCCCCGAACCGTTAAACCGACGGACCAAAGATTTCGGCGAAGCTTATAAAGAGCAATTGATAAACTATATCTCTTAGATGACAACCAGCTTGCAAAATCGCGATTTGTCACTCTTCATCGGACTTAGTTAGGTGACAGATCAGATAAGCCTGCGTCTCAATAGCAGTAATAGGATTTATTTTTTGGTTGATGCATAAGCCCTCTCAGGAGGGCTTTTTTAGTCGGCCTATCCAAGAAGACTTAAGAGTCTCTCGCTGTATCGTAATGTAGCAACTAATATTCTCACAAACTCCACTTAACAGGCAGTATATCAGCAATTTGTGTAATAATTACTGCATGGCCGCTAATCACAGTATGAAGAATTAAGAATTATCTGTCACATGATATGAAGACACGTAAGGAACTCAAAGCTGCATATGAAGAAATCAAGCCAATTGCAGGAGTATTTCAGATTAAGAATTCTAAAACCAGAATGGCGCTCATAGGTGATTCCATAGATATACAATCAAAATGGAATCGCCATCATACAGAATTGAGCTTTGGTTGTCATAGAAACAAACAACTCCAAAACGACTGGAACGCCTCGGGAAGCGATAGTTTCAAGCTTTCTATACTCTCTGAGCTAACAATAAAAGACAATCAGAATACAATCTGAAGGTGAGCTTAAGTTATTAAGAGAAATGCTTGAAGAAGAATTGGGCATACCTCTTAAGTTGAGGTATTAAGAATCTCTGGAACTGGCAAATCGTCCAATGATCAAAATGCGAGCTAATTCAATCAGTTTTAGATCACCTAACTATCGAAATGCGCTCTGACAACTACTTGACAGAAGTGGAAGTAATCTATCGGTATAGGCACTGTTCTGGTGACCGATCAAATGAAGCTATGTCTCAATAGCAGTAATAGGATTTATTTTTTTGGTTGATGCATAAGCCCTCTCA
>CAZAXY010000059.1:0-22403 GCA_964489125.1 uncultured Saprospiraceae bacterium | reverse complement strand
GCCAAATAAGTATCTTTATTTATTAAACCCGTAACGCTTATTTAGGACGGGACATGTGATAATAAGAAGAGAATAATATTAACAATCCTCATAGTATTGATCAGCATAAAACTACAGATCAGTATAGAGAAACACCGTAATGATTTGTAAAGAAGGTTAGTTTTTAATACGTGACATTAATTGTAAACGTATCATAGCAAGAATCCCAATTACGATGATGTCCTTATAAATAAAACAAGAAAATGATTAGATTGGCGGCATATGTATGGTTGCTACCACTTTTATGATTAATCACAACACTTAAAAATGTCAAAGAAATATATTCTCGCCTTAGATCAAGGCACGACTAGCTCTCGGGCTATCTTGTTCAATCATGACGGTGCTATAATTGCCACCTCTCAGCAAGAATTTACTCAATACTTCCCTCAACCTGGATGGGTGGAACATGATGCTACTGAAATATGGGATACGCAGAAAAGTGTAGCTCATAAAGTGATCAAAAAAGCTGGTATCAGCCCCAGTGATATTGCGGGTATCGGAATAACTAATCAACGAGAGACAACAGTGGCTTGGCAGCGATCTACAGGTCTACCGATCTGCAAAGCTATAGTCTGGCAGGATCGACGTACAGCGCCTTATTGCGAAGAGTTAAAAGCGAGAGGTTGGGAAGATTATCTCAAAAAAAGCACTGGATTGGTTGTAGATGCCTATTTCTCGGGTACTAAGATAAAATGGATCTTAGACAATGTAGATGGAGCTCGGAACCTATCAGATTCTGACGATCTTATGGTCGGTACAGTCGACAGTTGGCTTGTTTATAAGCTTACAGAAGGGAGGGAGCATATTACTGATTATAGCAATGCATCAAGGACCCTGCTATACAACATTGGTGACCTATGTTGGGATCAAAAAATACTCACAGAGTTTGATATCCCTGAACAAATCTTACCGTCCGTCAAGTCGTCTTCTGAAGTGTTTGGGACTACTGCACTCTTAGGTAGCGAAATACCGATAGCTGGGATAGCAGGAGATCAGCAGGCGGCGTTGTTTGGGCAGATGTGTCATCATCCAGGAATGGCTAAGAACACCTACGGCACAGGATGTTTTATGCTTATGAATACTGGTGAAGAGATGGTTCCGTCCAACAATGGATTGCTAACAACAATAGCTTGGGGAATAGATGGCAAAGTCCACTATGCATTGGAAGGCAGTATCTTCATCGCAGGTGCCGCTATACAATGGTTGCGAGATGGGCTTAAAATCATTGATGAGTCTCCCGACTCTGAATACTTCGCCTCTAAGATTGGATCATCGGATGGAGTAGTTGTTGTTCCTGCCTTTGCGGGACTTGGAGCGCCATATTGGGATATGTATGCTCGAGGAGCAATCTTCGGACTAACACGAGGGAGCACTAACAATCATTTGATTAGGGCAACGCTGGAATCACTCGCTTATCAGACCAAAGATGTCTTAGGTGCCATGAATCAGGACTCTGGTATAGAGCTAACAACACTAAAAGTCGATGGTGGAGCTTCAGCTAATAACCTTTTGATGCAATTTCAATCCGATATGTTATCTGTGCCGGTAGAGCGCCCAGAAATTATTGAAACTACTGCTTTAGGTGCGGCTTATCTTGCGGGATTAGCAACAGGGTTCTGGACTACGGCAGAACTTAATGACAAATGGAGCTTGGATCAGCGATTTGAGCCTAAGATGGAGGCTGTACATGCCAAGAAGCTATATCACGCTTGGCAAGTTGCTGTGAAGCGTAGCATGAATTGGGAACGAGAGGTTAATGAGCATAGTTAACGAGATGTAATTAGCATAAACTAAATAATATGGAACAACCAAAAAAAAAGAAACCCATACTCGCTATGGCTATAGGACTCTTAGTCGGCATAATCATAGGCTTCACCTTAATGCGCCATTTTATGGGTTGACGATCACAGCGTAGAAGATTCATTTTAGGCGGATTAAGTAGTTAACCTCCGCTGCTTTAAAAAAGTGGCAACTTCAGTAAAGGCTCGTCCTCGATGACTGATGTTATTTTTAATCTGTGCACTTAGCACCCCAAAGCTCTCATTGTAACCATCAGGTAGGAAGATTGGATCGTATCCAAAACCGCCATCGCCAGATTGTGTCATAGCAATTCGCCCAGATACGATTCCCTCAAATGTGTGACGCTCACCATTGATGATAAATGCGACTACTGTTCTAAATTGTGCCTTTCGGTTGTCTTTATGAAGCAGATTTTCGAGTAGCTTGTCTATGTTGTCCTGATCATTGCGCTGTGGACCAGCATACCTCGCACTATAGACACCTGGATCCATATCCAGGGCGAATACTTCAAGACCAGTATCTTCGGCAATAACATTGCCACCATATAGTCCATGAATATGATCTGCTTTTATCCAGGCGTTTTCATTGAGCGCGGTTCCTGTCTCTGCAATCTCTTCAGTAAAGCCGATGTCTTTTAAGGTTTTCAACTGACACTGATTTACCCCGAGTATTTGGTTTACCTCACTAGCTTTATGAGCATTAGAGGTAGCGAATATGATTTCCATATTAAGATTGTTGAGGATACAGTTTCTGTAGTTCTGTCCAGAGCTTCATCTTCGCCTCTTTCTTTTCAGATAACGTGCTTAGTGATTCAGATATAAGGACTGACATTTCTCCAATCGTGGTGATATGATACAGTCGTTGATGTATGTTAAGTCCATTGTTGTTGAGATTTACTTCAAAACTCAACAAGACTTTGGTATGACCTTGTTGGATAACTTGATTGAGATGGTTCTGACCATTATGATCTACACTTACGAACTGCACCGATTCCAAGGTTTCGCCTACCGCACTCAAAATTTTGGACAACAGCACCTTATTGTCTTCACTAAGATCATGAGATTTACAAAGCACGATCGTTGTTGGCCGAGGAGTGCTATCTACGATACCTGATGCTGTTTTGTCAGATTCTATAATCTTGTACCGTGGATAGCTATCAAAATGTGCGTAAGTCATAGTTCGAAAGTATGTCTTATTCTTTCAATTGCGTTGTAATAGAGCTCCAATCAATCAACATTGGTGGTATGAATTGTGTTAATTTTGAAAGAGAATATACACCAGTCATGAAAATAACTCGCGTAACGCAATCGAAAATAGATACTGTCGACTTTAATGATTTGCCATTCGGTCGGATTTGTAGCGATCACATGTACCTTGCAGAATATGCAAATGGTCAGTGGGGACCTGGAGAAATCAAGCCACTTGAGAACTTTAGCATCCATCCAGCCAACTTGACGCTGCATTATGGACAATCAATATTTGAAGGGATGAAAGCCTCCAAACATAAGGATGGTACGGCGATGTTATTCAGAGTAGATAAACATATTGAGCGACTCAATAATTCAGCGGTCCGCATGTGCATGCCAGAAGTGCCCGCACAGATGTTTAGTGATGCGGTACGAGAATTGGTATCTCTCGAGAGCGCTTGGATACCGCCTCAAGAGGGTAGTGCTCTATATATCAGACCCTTTATGTTCGCGACTGAAGAATATGTCGGAGTCAGAGCATCTTCAACATATAAGTTTGTAATTTTTACTTGTCCGGTAGGCCCTTATTACTCTAAGCCTGTGAGCTTGTTAGCGCATAGTACATATGTAAGAGCGTGCCCTGGGGGAATAGGTGAGGCTAAGACTGCTGGTAATTATGCGGCATCACTCTATCCTGCCCAAAAAGCTAAAGAGGCAGGCTACGATCAGATTATGTGGATGGATCCATTTGAGTTTAAATACATTCAGGAGGTTGGCACGATGAATATCTTCTTTATTATAGGAGACAAAGCTTACACCCCAGCAATTAATGGAGCAATTCTTAAAGGAATTACTCGAGACAGCATGATCCATGTAATGAATGATAGAGGTATAGACGTCATAGAAAAGAATCTTTCGATTGACGAAGTAATAGAAGCTCACACATCAGGTAATCTCAAGGAAGTCTTTGGTACAGGTACTGCCGCCGTGGTGTCATTAGTTAATAAAATTGCCTACAAAGACACGGTGATAGAATTAAATCCAGATCGCTATCAAGTTGCTCCATCTCTTAAGAAATATATTGATGGAATGAGGTCAGGTACTATCGAAGATAAATTCGGATGGACAGAGCGAATCGGTGAGGTCGTGATGTCATAATGTTCTCGAACTATTGATATCAAAATAGGTATCATAGGTCCGATTTGGTGTCTTGTAGCAAGACAGCCATGTCAAGATGTTACAATTAAGACCTTTCTTATTAGCCCTGATTCTGTTCCCTGTCTGTCTGTTGCCTCAGCTTTATGCTATCGAGAGCCCAGGCTTGGATACTATTGATTTAGAACTGAAGGTTGTTTTAGAGGGAGCATATGATCCCGTTGATCAGCGAATGAAATCTAGTCTTTTTGAGACGGGATATTTGCCTGGTCAAACTCCACAAACTCTTTTTGGGGTATCTACAGGATCTGGACAACCATATGGTGTTAGTCCTTGGGCCTATTTTGGAACCGAAGGACAAAGAGAGGATGACATCGAAGCGTTTTATCCTGAGACAACTATTGATTGGATATTGGTCAGTTTACGACGTGATCTTGAGAAAAGTTCAGAGATATTCCGCACTGCAGCTCTATTACTAGATGATGGAGAAGTTTTAATAGTAAATCCGACGCCAATAGAAGTCGATGATTCAGAATGTTATGTTGTAGTAGAGCATCGTAATCATCTCATTATGATGACCCCACAACCTGTTCCCGTGGTCAATGGTCGATTAACTTATGATTTCACACGATCCGATTCTTATGTTTCTTTAATCGGTCACGGTCAAAAACAAATGAGTGATGGGAGCTTTGCGATGTTCATAGGCAACATAGGACATGACGGACTCGGTATTAATGACATCAATATCAATGACATCAGATTTTTTATCAATTCTAACGGGCAACATAGTTCCTACTACCAAGGAGATGTGGATTTTAACGGTGATGTCAATGTTGTTGACCAACAAAGGATTCTTGCCAATTTAGGCGTATTTACTGAAGTCCCACAGCAATAAAGAAAAACTGTAAACTTGTTTACATATCTGTTCGAATGTTAACTTTTTAGTAGGTGCAAACTACAGTAACCATTGTCATACTTGTAGAGAAACCAGAAAACCAACCTGATGACAACTCTATTTTATAAAATGATGTTTATCCCATTTCTGGCATATACTTCTATGGCACAGCCGATAGAAAGCCCAGGAACTGAAATAGAACTGTCAGCGTCAACGATCAAATCTTACGTATTCTTAGAAGGAGCCTTTGATTCAGAGGAAGGATTGATGAGTAACAAGCTTAATCAGCTCGGTTACCTCCCTGGTATGAAGCCCAAGACATTCTTTTCAAAGAAAACAGAATCTGGGCAGCCTTACAAGTCGTATCCATGGAGCTATGAGGGTACCGAAGGCACTGTAAAGTCAAATGATTACTTTTCCTATGACAAGAAAGTAGTTGATTGGGTGCTTGTCAGTATCCGTGAGACACAACATAATAATAGCACGGTATTTAGAGCTCCCGCCCACGTATATGTGGATGGTCAGATAAAAATAGCTTCGGTAGGAGCTAAATGTATGGTAGACCATGATAAGAAGTATTACATAGTCATCGAACATAGAAATCACTTGGCCGTGATGTCTAAACGACCCGTATCTGTGATCGATGGAAACCTATCATATGATTTCAGATATACTGAAGCGTATCAAGAAGGACATAAAGAAATTGGCGAAGGCATGTATGCGATGATAGCTGGTAATGCTAATCCAAAAGATACAGAGCTTACTGTGATGAGCATCGACGAAGATGATCTCAAATCCTGGGAAGGAGGCAATGGCCTTAATAGTAGCTATTTTATTCAAGATGTTGATCTCAGCGGAGATGTATCTGTAAAAGACAAAGAGATCTTATTTAACAATATGGGATTAATCTCGACAGTACCGCAGTAGTTAATATACTCTCTATATTCGCTGGCAAAAATCTCATTTGTCAGCAACTCCAAAAATTTCTATTCGAGCAGGAAGGCGTGCTTACGAGCTGTTGTCAAAGCAACCTCTTAGTCCTGACCTAGTTGCAGGTGTTGCGGCGGCGGCTGGTGGACCTAAGTGGTTTACAACCTATGGATTAGTTAGATATATAATCGATGATCTATTAAATGATGATCAGAGCCGATTTTATATAGGTTCTTCGGTTGGATCTTGGCAAATGGCAGCAGCTTGTACTGATGATCCCGGTGCGGGACTAGATCGATTAAAAAAGACATATGCAGAACATATCTATTCCGAAGATCCGGATGCCGATGAGATTTCTGATGCCTGCGCAAATATGATCAAGGAGATGATCTCAGATCAGACCGATCATATCCTCAACCATAAATCAAAGCAACTCTATGTGACCACCTCACGAGGTCGTGGTCTGTGTAGTCGTGAACAAAAATCCTTGTTGTTACCTGGTTTAGCGTTAGCGGCTATCAGTCACACATTGCGAAGGTCCTTGCTGCAAGGCTCAATGAGACGAGAGATTTTCTCTAATTCCGTCAGACTACCATACAATTCTAACAAGGACAAGCTAAATACTACTTTGCGCCCACTCAACACAGCTAATCTCGTCGATTCGATGAGGGCCAGTGGCGCTATACCACTATTGATGAGAGGTGTCAGAGTGTCAGGGGTTGATGGCGTGTATTGGGATGGTGGAATAGTAGATTACCATATGGCCTATCCCTATGATCGAAAGGATGGCAAGGTCGTTTTATTGCCACACTTCATGCACGACGTACTGGCTGGTTGGTTTGATAAGCACCTACCTATACTAGGTCAAGCTAATAATGATTTCATGTCCGATGTAGTTGTTATCTATCCTTCTGCAGATTATGTGCAATCCTTACCGCGTCAGCAGATTTCTACCTTGAATGACTTTGAACATTTTGATCAAGATCAACAGGCACGAATTGCATATTGGGATAACATATCCGTGAGAAGCCTGGAGCTAGGAGCAGAACTAAAGGAACGCATTGAGTCCGATGCCTTGAGAGAAGTAATGCAACCCTATTAAAACAAAAAAGCCTGCTATGGTAAATAGCAGGCGTCGTCATCATGAAAAAGGTATAAAATCTTATTGAAATTTTATATACTGCAAGTAAAGAATATTCTGTTAGATCAGCAAGAATGCTTGATGATTATTTGGTTGATTGACAAATAATATTGGCGTATCGATTAATTATCGTTATTTTATATCATTATGATTTCGGTTTGCGAAATAATGTAGCCTGAAGAGGTCGTATAATAACAGATTAGGGTTGTCTCCTATAAGGTTGCGTTCTATATGAGCTATACGCTGATCTAATATTTTAATGAAGAGTCCCAGAATGCCCCATTTTTTGAGCCTTTTGTATACTCGGATTAACCTGGTATCGACTGTTTCGTCCTTCTGATAGAGCTGACTGAGATTATCTAGGGCCTCCTTTGTACCCTCCAAGAAATTATCTACTGACTTTAACCCGGCATGTTTGATTGGATTGTCTATATGTATTATAGGATGATCAGCACTCACTTGATGGGCCCAATAGATGTCTTCATAACCGTAGGTAGTAATCGATTCATCAAACTTGTATTGAGAGGTGAGTGCTCTCGGTACGACAAAGTTGTTAGCGTGAAATAGCTCTACAGCCCGCTTGTTTCTTTTGTTGGCTTTGGGGGACTCTCTGGTTGTTCCATAGCGCCAATGAAGTTTGTATGGAACTCTTCTAGGCTCTTTTTTAGTGTAGGATCGGCCGCCTGAGATAATAGCTTTAGGATTCTCTTTTATGGCTTTGATGTATTTTTTGATATACCTTTTAGAGTTGATTTTACTATCTGAATCTATAAAGAGTAAGTGCTCAAACCGTGCTAAACTGGCAAGTTTATTTCTGATCTTTGACCTCCCACAGTGATCCGTTAGCTCGACATAATTGACACCCATGATGTGCTGTACAGCACAATTGATGTCGTGGTACTCAGGTTGAGACACATCATCAAGACATATGATTTCAAACTGACATTTAGCTTTGCCACATTGAGTGACGAATTCCTGAACTAGTTCTACAATGGACTGATTGTATATAGGGATTAGGATCGAAATCACTTAACATCCGTTTTGCCACGCAGTCCGAGTTCTACAGCCTGTAGGTTAGATATTTCCCCATTGTTGATATCAAATTTAAGAAGGGTGCGAAATTTGTGAAATCCAATTACCCCACATGCTCCCGGATTCATATGGAGGAGATCATGTTTCTGATCGCGCATTACCTTAAGTATATGCGAGTGACCGCAGATGTATAGATTTGGTTTTTCTTGCAGGATGGTTTCTCTTGCCTTCTTATAAAGCCTCCCGGGATAACCACCTATATGTATGATGTACACCTTCACACCAGCAACTGTGAAGACTTGTTCAAGAGGATATTGATCCCTAAGGGGTTTGCCATCAATATTTCCCCAAACCATTCTAACCGGAGGACCGATTTGCTCTATTTTCTCTGCCGTTGCAACATCACCTATATCTCCAGCATGCCAGATTTCATCGGCATCCTTGATGTGTTTGATGACGTCACTGCCGAGATAACTATGTGTGTCAGAAATCAGCGCAATATGAGGCACAAGCTTTAGCCTAAATCTTTATAGTAAAGACTGTACGGCTTGTTCGAGATTGCGTCGTGGATTTACGTATGCAATCTTACCATCTCTGTCTAACAAAAATGTCCTAGGAATACTGCGCACTCCATAGGCTGCTGCTGCTTGACTATCCCATTTGCGTAGATCACTGACATGTGTGTCCCATTTGAGATTATCTTTCGCAATCGCATCTAACCAACGTTTTTTCTGATTTTTCATCTGAGATTCAAGCTGATTCTCTGGAAAACGCTTTTTAGTGCGCTCATCCAGACCGTCAAGAGATACACTAAAAACGGTAAATCCTTGATCCTTATATTTATCATATACCCGCACTACGTTTGGATTTTCCTTTCTACATGGTCCACACCAACTGGCCCAAAAGTCTAATAGTACAATCTGACCTTTGAGTTCTGAAAGACTTCTATCAAGACCTCCTACATCTGGCAGTGTGATGTTAGGAGCGCTTTCACCCACTCGTACTTTTTCAGTAGCCTGCTTGCGCAGGGCTTCCTTACTCATAGCCTGGGCGAATGTGTTATACTTTTTAGTAAAGTCTTGATTGCCATGTGAACTATTCAATTTGGTGCTTACCTGCGTATGTAATTCAGCAAACTCTACGCTACCACCAAATAACTGTAAGGCCATCATCATGGCTACAGGACCATCTGCTTCATTAAGTACATAGTTTTGTAACGAATTGACATCCGATTCGCCGGCTACATATGCTTTCATCTTATTGACATAGTCACTGCTGGATTTAGATCCCTCCACACTGTAGCCAAAGCTTGACAGCGTATTCAAGTCTCCGTCGACCTTAATACCAGTTTCTGAACCATCAAGTATGAGATATGCTGATTTGGCACCAACTCTCACTCGATAAGTTCCAGCCTCTGGCGCTACTTCCATAGGGATAGAGAAGGAACCTGATCCGTTGGTCTCTCCTTTAGCCACTACACTATTGGCATTTTCAAAGAGGTCAACTCTGTCAAAATATACAGAAAGATCAGAGGCGTTTGCTATTTCTCCTTTGATCTTATATCCTTCTTCAGCACAGCTAGTAAACAATATTAAAGACCCAATAAATAGGGCTAGCATTGACGATATTGTTGATCCGATGATATTAACTCTTGAAAGCATAATTCTTATATTTTTCAACGTCAAAAATAAACTACAATATTATGAAATATAGAGATATGAATCTATAACTCCTTTATGATTGGCATATTGTAAGTATACACACTATGGGTTATCCTTTCTATTAACGCTATCCACCATAAGATAATTACCCTTTCAAGACGATTATAGACATACTATTTTCACTTTGCAATGTTGACGATAAACCAATTTAATAAGGAGTCTTTTGACATCCAGCGAGAACAGACGTTTGAGAAAGGATCATTCTTCGATGTGAATAGTTCTGGAGATCGCCTGATCTCCTTGTACTACTATAATAACTTTTTGATCGAGGTTTATTTCAATCCATATATTAATGAGGTTGAGCGTTTCTATGCGCTCAGTATTTGGGATGCCGCAGATAAGTACATCGACCTCAATCAACTATTTGTTGAGGCCTAAAGTCATCTTTAGATCATACGGTTTACTAAGAAGAAGAGGATCAGATAGATCCATAAGGCATCGATAAAGTGCCAATAGATGCTCAGCACCATCAACCGTCGTTTTTTATCGGGATCTGATAAGTATAGCAATACACTTGCTGGCTCCACTAATCTCTTTCTAGCATCTCTAATGAAGAAGCCTAAAAATGGCAGTCCTCCGATGACATGAGCGAGATGTATCGCAGAGATTACATAGAGATAGCTCGCCAGATTACTGCTGGTAAGTCCAATATTCATTTTTAACATTTGATTCCAAGCGAAGATCTGACCGATCAGAAAAATAACACTCAACATCATGGTCGCCCATAGCAAGAATTTGTATCGACTCGTCTGATCATTTTCATAGGCCTTCTTAGTCTGTATTAGGGTATAACTTGATCCTATAAGTAGGATGGTGTTAGCATAAAATAACATAGGAATCTCCACTGGCGACTCACCATTCTGCATCCGAGAATAGATATAGGCAAAACTAAATCCAAGAAATAGAGCAGTAATGCTGGCTAAGACCAATGTGATTTTGATATATAGCGGATGAATCAAAAAATCACGTTCTTTAACCATAGCTTGTCTCATTTAGCCTGTGTAACGTATACAAAAATCATAAAGTTGCTGATTTGTAAAATAGCATTGATCAACTATCCTTTCAAATCCATAGCTTGCACTCAAACACGGATCTAATGGCAAAGCACGTTTCTCACCTATCGATGACAGTGGCCCGAACTGCGCATTATTCAACCTATGGTTCACTCAATAAAAATACTACCAAATATATATGGATAGTAATGCATGGCTATGGTCAGCTTGCGAGCAGGATCATTAACAAGTTTGACAAGTTAGATCCTGAGGAACATTTTGTGATCGCCGTTGAGGGCCTTAACAGGTTCTACTGGCACACGGAAGATCGTGAGCCCGTTGCTTGCTGGATGACAAGTGAAGATCGCTATGATGAGATCAATGATTTCACGAGATACTTGGATCAGATCTATCAGCGGTATGTGAGCCATGTTAATCAGGATAATGTAGAGGTTATACTCATGGGATTCTCACAGGGCTGTGCGACGATGTGGAGATGGATTCACGCATCCCAGCCTCACTATGATATCGCTCTCAACTGGGCAGGATGGATTCCAGAAGATATCTCATATAGACATCTGGAGAATTATCTAAGTGATAAGCAGCATCACTTGTGGTACGGCGATGAGGATCACTTCCTTACGGATGAATCTATAGATGGTATCAAAAAGGTGATAAGCAATAATGACTTGTCAGTCCGATTTGAAAAATTCAAGGGTGGGCATAAGATTGTCCGGAGCGAGTTTAAGCGGTTTGTTGACACTTACATCCTGACAGACTCATAGCTTAATCTAATTGGTGCGATCCCATCAACGACCTGAAAGTCGTGACTTAAACGGTAACCTATCACCCAGATGACCTGATTTCCCTGTGCGAGTATTTTTACGCTTTCTTTTTCAAATCGATTGAGCTTTAGATCCACCCATAAATCACTCAATTTCTTAGTCCGACCTCTCATCCCATATGGAGCAAAGCGATCTCCTGGCGACCAGTTTCTTACAAGCAGTGGCCCCAGTGAAAAGTCGATATTTGCTAACTCGATATGTCTATCTGTTGAATACTCAATGCTTTCTGCTGTTGCTAGTGTGAGCACACCCGTTCCAATATCATAACTACCCAATTTCTCAATTAATATATCCACTGGGACAACTTGTGAAATAGGTCTGATGAGCAGCTGGCCTTTTTTCACAACCGCTTCATGTGATGTACTATTGAAATACCGTTCCTCCTCGCCATGACTCTCCAAGATGAACTCAGCTTGACTCTTGTTAAACCCCAAGTCTTTAATCAAATAGAATAGCAATAAACTTGGCGTTGCGTGATCAGACAGTGAATTAAGTGATTTGACTATAGTGAGTTCTCCTTTTTGAGTTAGATGTTTTGAGCGTTCTTGATCCAGATAGTAATCCCTGAACTGCCTGTCTTCTTCAAGAAAACTATGGGTAGCACGAAGCCCTTTTTGTGACCTTGGTATTGCTGCATACAGCGGATCGAGCATCTTGTTACGGATAAAATTTCTGTCGTAATCAGAGTGGAGATTACTTCCGTCTAACCGAAAAGGGAGCTGATTTTGCCTGGCGTACTTTTCTATTTCGGCTTTGTTTAGACCGAGAAAAGGCCTTCGCACGTGATCCACTTTGGCATGCATAGCCGTGAGTCCAGTTAAATTGGCTCCACGTGTCATATTGATTAACATCGTCTCTGCTTGATCGTCTGCATGATGAGCGATACACAGATGATCAAACTGATGTTTATAAATCATTTTATTAAAAAAATCATAGCGTATGTCTCTTGCTTTTTCTTGGAGGTTGCCACTTTTTAAGCTGTTGACTTGATCAGCGTTCAATTCATAGGTGTAGCATGAAATGCCATTTGACTGACAGAAGGCCTGAACAAGCTGTTGATCTTTATCCGAATCTTCACCTCGCAATCGATAGTTTATATGAGCTACAGACACCTGATATTCGCAAGAGTGAAGAAAATGAAGCAAGGCCATAGAATCTACGCCACCACTGACTGCAATGAGCAGCTGTGAAGACTTATCGAAAAGAGATAGTTTTTCGATAAATTTGCGGACCTTATCGGCAAGTGGCATGGTTGTCATCTGTCTGTACAAAAATAGAGATATATCTTATGAGAGCATTCAATTATCTGTTATGTGTCATAATGTCAACCCTGTTATTGGCCTGTGGCTCTGGAGCATCGGATTCTAAGAAAGGGTTAGTCATTGATAAGTCAGCACTTCCAGATAAGATTTTTCCTATTGAGATTCAGAAAGGCGGTAACTTTGAGTCCTTGCATGAGATCAGAATGCAGGCGAAAGCTATGATTGAAAGCCGAATTCAAAGGCATCCTGAGCCTCTTTCAATGATTACTTATGACTATTTTCTTCCGGAATTCGTGTACAATCGTAAATTTTCTAAAACAGACGAATATTTAGGGCACTGGATAAAATTCGGAGAGGATTTTACGTACCAATATGGCTATTATGAAGCTACTGCCGGAACTGGTAGATACCATTTTAGAGATGATGATCAACAAATGTTGATGCTAAATGATAATGAAGAGTATGAACCGAAGCTCTGGCAGCTCAATACTAATGGTGTAGAGTTTGTATTAGTTGGACGCCATGAGTTTGATGTGAGTAATGGTATGCAGATTAAATTTCTTTCACAAACTACGAAGCCAGTCAAACCGCATTAAACAGAAAGGAGTCTGATTTTCTTTCGATATCTTGATCTGACTCTATAGCTATGCTTAATGATCTAATTGATATACACATTTACTTCAACAAGAAAGAAATATATCGATTAAATCAGATATGTAAGTGCCATTAGTACCTTTGCAGCTTATCCATTGAGAAGAGATGATCCACTTTTTTGAGACAAGTAGCAAAACCATCTATGCAGTACAGAAATCAACTGAAATAGACTCCGATGATTTAGCTAAACTCACCTGGCTGTTTGCAGGCGCCAGCCATGTTTCAGACCAATCTATTTCTGGGAATTATATCGGCCCGAGGGCGACTATGATTACCCCATGGAGCACCAATGCCGTAGAGATTACACAAAATATGGGTATCGCTGGCATCGAGCGTATTGAGCAATTCACACCTCAGCAAGGAGATTTTGATCCGATGTTACTACAACCATACAAGTCGCTGTCTCAGCAGATATTCGATATCAACATATCGCCAGATGCGGTACAAGAAATTGCAGATATCCATTCCTATAACAAATCAGAAGGACTCAGTCTAAGTGCTGATGAAGTGTCTTATCTGGAGATCTTGTCCAAGCAAATAGGCAGGCCTTTAACCGATTCAGAAGTGTTTGGCTTTAGCCAAGTGAACAGTGAGCATTGCCGCCACAAGATTTTCAATGGCACATTTATCATTGATGGAGAGCAACAAGATCAATCGCTCTTTCAGATGATTAAGCAGACTTCTAAGGAGCATCCCAACTCCATTATATCTGCCTATAAAGACAATGTTGCTTTTATCGATGGACCGACTGTGGAGCAGTTTGCTCCAGAGCAGGCAGATCGACCTTCCGATTATCAGGTCCAAGAGTTTGACTCAGTATTATCACTTAAGGCAGAGACTCATAATTTTCCAACTACCGTTGAGCCATTCAATGGTGCTGCAACAGGTTCGGGTGGTGAAATCAGAGATCGGCTAGCTGGAGGTACGGGATCTATTCCATTAGCGGGGACTGCGGTATATATGACCAGCTACAGCCGACTCCAAGAGAACAGACCTTGGGAGAAGGCTTTTCCTGCTCGAGAATGGTTGTACCAAACTCCTCTGGATATCTTGATTAAGGCTTCTAATGGAGCATCAGACTTCGGAAACAAGTTTGGACAACCGCTTATCTGTGGATCGCTGTTGACCTTTGAACATAGCGAAGGCTGTGAACTCATGGGTTTTGACAAGGTGATCATGCAAGCTGGCGGCATAGGCTATGGAAAAAAAGACATGGCCTTGAAGAATACTCCTCAGGCAGGTGATGACATAGTCATCCTGGGTGGAGATAACTACCGCATCGGAATGGGTGGTGCCGCAGTGTCCTCAGCTGATACTGGAGAGTTTTACTCAGGTATTGAACTTAATGCGGTACAACGCTCCAATCCAGAGATGCAAAAGAGAGCCGCTAATACGATCAGAGCTCTGGTAGAGTCAGACCATAATCCAGTTGTATCTATTCATGATCATGGGGCAGGGGGGCATCTGAACTGCCTATCGGAATTAGTTGAAGAGACTGGTGGAAAAATCAATTTGGACAAATTACCTATCGGTGATCCGACCCTTTCCGCTAAGGAAATTATCGGCAACGAATCACAAGAACGAATGGGCCTCGTCATTGGCTCTGAAGATGTAGGTCTGTTGCAGCGGATTGCTGATAGAGAGCGGACACCGATGTATATGGTAGGTAAGGTTACTGCCGATGATCGCTTTTCATTTGAGTCTGCCAAGACTGGTGAGCGGCCTATGGATATGGAGCTGAATCACATGTTCGGCAATAATCCTAAGACGATCATGGAGGATACAACTCGAGATCGCCGCTTTGCAGCAATCCAGTACACAGAGTCAGAGTTGTCAGATTATATCAAGGCAGTACTGAAGCTTGAAGCTGTGGCATGCAAAGACTGGCTTACTAACAAAGTAGATCGATGTGTGGGAGGAAAGGTCGCCATTCAGCAATGTGTTGGGCCGCTTCAGTTACCTCTGAATAATTGTGCCGTAATGGCACTCGATTATAGTAGTACACTCGGTATAGCTACCAGCATAGGCCATGCTCCTGTGAGTGGATTGATAGATGCGGCTGCAGGTGCTCGCAATGCTATTGCAGAAGCATTGACTAACATCATTTGGGCGCCATTGTCTGAACAACTTAAGTCTATCTCATTATCGGCTAATTGGATGTGGCCGTGCAAAAACCCTGGAGAAGACGCTAGATTATATCAAGCCGTTTCGGCAGTGTCTCAGTTTGCCATAGACCTCGGTATTAATATTCCTACAGGCAAGGATTCTCTGTCTATGGCTCAGAAGTACGGCGATAAAACCGTCTTAGCACCCGGCACTGTCGTGATATCGGCGGCAGGGCAATGTGCAGATTTTACCAAGGTAGTCATGCCAGTTTTAGAAAGAGCAGGAGGCGGCATCTATTATATAGACCTGTCGTCCGCGCCAATGACTCTCGGAGGCTCATCATTTGCCCAAACACGCAATGCGATAGGAGAGAGCTGTCCTAATGTCAATGACTCAGCTTATTTCAAGACCTGTTTTGAGGCGATACAAGAGGCTATAATGGCAGGACATATCTTAGCAGGTCACGATATCTCAGCAGGGGGGATGATTACCACGCTCCTTGAGATGTGTTTTTCAGATAACAACATTGGTATAAACGTCGATCTGTCAGGCGTATCAGAAACAGAGCTTATCAAAATTCTATTTGCAGAAAATGCTGGGGTGATTATCCAAGCTAAAGATGATAGCTTTCAGAAGTTTATGGATGCTCGGAGCGTCAAGATGAATCTAATTGGGAAAGTCACTGAATCAGATCAGATCAACATCTATCAAAAGAAGAGTCACTATCAATTGTCCGTATCAGAATTGCGTGATCAATGGTATGAGACCTCATTCTTGCTCGATCAACACCAAACGGCCAATGGCTTGGCGAAAGATCGCTTTGATAATTATAAGCAACAACCACTGATCTATTCATTTCCGGATCATTTTGATGGAACTTTGCCAAATATCATCGTCAAGAGCAAGCCGCAAGCTGCCATCATCAGAGAGAAGGGCAGTAACAGCGAGCGTGAGATGGCTAATGCGCTGTACAGGGCTGGTTTTGCAGTGAGAGATGTACATATGACTGATCTCGTATCGGGCAGAGAGACTTTGGAAGATGTAAGATTTTTGGGGGCAGTTGGAGGATTCTCCAATAGTGATGTCTTAGGTTCGGCCAAAGGCTGGGCTGGAGCATTCAAGTATAATGATCGTGCACGAACAGCTCTTGAGCAGTTTTTCAGTAGAGACGATACATTATCAATTGGTATCTGTAATGGATGTCAACTATTCCTTGAGTTAGATCTAATCAATCCCGAACATGATCAGCTCTCCAAGATGACCTACAATGACTCTCATAAGCACGAGAGTTCATTTACCTCAGTAACCATCAACGACAATCACTCTGTCATGCTGAGCAATCTGGCGGGATCTACATTGGGTGTATGGATCTCACATGGCGAAGGTAAGTTTAACCTTCCGATGCCAGAGAGTGCCTATCATATCGTAGGGAAGTATGGATATGATGCTTATCCCGCCAATCCTAATGGCAGTGACTATAACGTAGCAATGGTGGCGAGCCCAGATGGGCGCCATTTGGCGACTATGCCTCATATTGAGCGCTCATTTTATGCCTGGAATTGGCCACATTACCTATCGAACAGATCAGATAAAGCCAGTCCATGGGTACATGCATTTGTCAATGCACTGGATTGGGTAAAGAAGTATTAAATCTTGGCTAATAGAGGTACTAGTCTTTTACCTGTTGTATTTGAAAGTTCTTTATGATCGAATATTGGTGTGATTTCTCTAATTAGTTTTCGGGCTTCATCAATATCATCAGTTACATACTGATCATCGTTGAAAATGTAAATAAATCCATCGTTCCCAACGAAGTACCCTTTAAATATGATCTCATTTTCGATATCGAGGGAAAAGCACACTTCTAACCTGTCATTTAATATTTCTATTCCTTTATTATCCTTATTAAATGAATACGCGCACCCTCCAGAATCACTCTTTAGAATTTCAAATTCATTTTCATCAAACCATCCCAAAAATTTGTTACTCGAGTAATCAAATAAATTGCCTTTAATGAAAAGATTGCTCCCATCATATGCGAATGAATATGGACTTACGTCTTTAAAAGGAAAAAAATCTTTGTAGGAATTCTGGGTGCAAAACTTCGGAAAAGATTGATAAGAAAGTTTTGGATAGTATGGATTGCAAAGATCAAATCGATACTTATAGTCGCATCCTGCGTAAAAGTAAATGCTTTTAGTTTCACCATGACTTTGAGAATTTCCTAGGCTTGCGGAAAATCTCATATCGATCCCGCCACTCAAGTCTTCAAGACCCAAAGTGCAGCCAATATCTGAAGTAGAACAGATTTGTTCAGTCACTAAAATTGATTCTTTTTGATCATTGCCATTTATCTGTGACCTTATATAATTGAGTGCAAGAGGTATCGGTTTTGGGAGTCCAATAGATTCGAAGAGATCAGTAGATGCGATTGTGAAGAATATAATTACACCAAGAAAATATTTGGCTCTTTTAATTTTCTGTCGAAAAATATCTAAGAATTTTTTCATAGTTCAGGTTACACTATATAGAACGACAATTTTATATATGTAGTTCCACTCTATTTGACTCCGTTCTAAAATTTCGAATGCGCTGTAACATTTTCTTAACGGCTACCGTCTACATGATACAACCGCAGTAGTAGGTCGTTTTGACCACTTAACAACAACATATAACTATTATGAAAAAGCTAATAAGCATATCTGCATCACTTCTTTTTGTACTCAACATATTTGGTCAGAACATCATTGATCGCCATTTCGAATATCTCGTTGACTCAGACGAGAGCACTGTAATTCATGTTGCGGGTCTGACATTTCAATTGGCGTCCAATTTTGCAACGGAAGATGAGGATGCCGAAGAATTTCTACAGTCTATTGAGTCATTTGATCTGGTAGCTTTGGATGATCAGACTAATGCTCGAGAATTATATGATACTGCTTTAGGTCATATTGCTGAAGACTATGAGGAGTTGATGAATATTAAACATCAAGAAGGCAACTTTTCACTATTCATTGACGAAGACGACGGCATTGTCTACGAGATCGTTGGTACAGGCGAAAACGACAATAACTTTGTTATTTTCTCACTTTTAGGAGAGATGAGATTAGATCAAGTTGGAGAGTTAATTAACAAGATTGATGAACAAGGTATTAAGGTTTTAAAAGATATCGACCTCAAGTCTATTGAAGAAGTAAAAGTTTATCCCAATCCTGTAACTGCTGCTGGAGAAATCACAATTGAAGTGCCGGCTGATATGAGCGGGGCGAATGCAACTATCTACGATGCATCTGGCGCTACCATTAGATCGTTTTCAGTTACCCAAGGAACACAAAAAATCACAATGGATGTAGATCCAGGTTATCATGTAATTGCTCTTGACAAAGATGGAACTACGATCAAGAAGAAGGTTTTAGTTGTTAGATAAATCTATTCACAGTGGAGACCTAAAATTGATCATTTTAGGTCTTCGCTGTTTTGTTCTTAACCAGAAATAGTACACCAGCAATAACAATTGCAGATCCTAAGATTTGTGTCAAGTTTAGTTGCTCCCCTAAAAAGATGTTGGCTAAGATGATCGTGGCTATAGGGCCAGTGGTTCCTATGATTGAGCTGTTGTTGGCACCGATAAGCTTGATACCCTCGACGATAAAAAATGATGGCAATACCGTAGCGAGTACAGCCATCATTAAGGCATAGAGATATACCCACATTGTAAATTCTAATAAATTAAATCCATTGATAAGTGCATTGTGTATTAGTATAGCTAGACAGGCTACTATCATGGCAGCGGCGTTATACACTCTGCTATTCATCTTGCTGATGATTGCTTGGCTGCCCACCAGATATAGCGAGTAAAAGAATGCGGAGCCAATTACTAAGGCGCCACCCAAAACTAGTTGTTGATCCTGATTAATGGATCTATTACCATAAAATGCGATCGTGATACCTAAATATGCTAGTAAAATAGCGATGAGTTGGCTCATCTTGGCTTTCTGACCGAGGAATAAGTAGGACAAAATAATAACGAATGTGGGATAGATGAAAATAATGATCCGCTCTAAGCTGGCATCGATATAAAGCAGGCCTACTAGATCTAAGTAGCTAGCTATATAATATCCCATTAATCCCAGTATTATGATACTCCACAGATGCCGTCTGAGGCCAATTATACTATCTCCATCAGAGCGACTGAAATAGACAAGTAGTCCAATAAAAAAAGGTAATGCCATAAACATCCTCAACATCAATAGTGATGTGGCATCGACCTCATGGAGATAGGCGAGCTTTACGAGTACGGCCTTAGTTGAAAATAGTATTGAGCCTAATAGGGAATACAATATTCCTATATATGTCGATGATTGCTTCAGGATTTTATTTTGACTTGATACGATGAATTGTCAAAGTTCAGAAATATATTTGGTAGTTGCTTCAATTGAGTGATATGTTATTTCCCTTTGACAAGGATATCATCTTAGAAAATGAACGTGTATTAATAAGGCCGATACACTCATTAGTGGATGCTGAACCACTCTGGCTGATCAATGAGGCCAATCCTGAGCTAATGCGATATTCACCAGCGATGATTCGAGATCGTCACAGCTTTGAAAGCTACTTTGAATCATCACTTAGTTTGAAGGGAGAGAAGAGTAAATATCCGTTTTTTATCGTGGATAAACTTAACAATAGACCCGCTGGATCGACCAGCTTTATGAATATCAGTGTGGCTCATGAGCGACTGGAGATTGGTTCGACTTATTTAGGCCCATCGTTCCATAGAACAGGGCTAAATCGGAATGCCAAGCTGCTCATGCTTACCTATGCCTTCGAGCATCTAGGTGCCAAGAGGGTAGAGCTTAAAACTGATGCTAGGAACATGCAATCCCGAACTGCCATGGAAGGGATTGGAGCCAAGTATGAAGGTAGTCTCCGAAGTCATACCATTATGACAGATGGGTATCGACGAGACACGGCGTATTATAGCATCTTGGTTGACGAATGGCAAGAGGTCAAGAGTCAGTTGCTACTCAAAATAAAATGAGGCTACCCCAGTATCTGGAATAGCCTCATAAATGGGTTGGTTGGTCTAATTCTTACTGTGTTACCGAAATTCTGTAGGATTCGCGCAGATCATCATTGTCGATGCGTAGGATTAAATTTCCTAAAGTGTTTAAGCTCTTAATATCGAGCGTCTGAGATAGGGCTGTAATCTCCTGTTGCATGAGTCGCTTACCTAGGATGTTGTACAATTCGATTGTCCCGCCGATATAATTAGCAGGAACATCTACATTTAATATGTCAGCAGTTGGATTGGGATATAATTCAACTGTAGTTGCATCTGCTTCCGCAGCTATCCAGTCGATTTCTATTCCATTAGACTCTATATTTCCAGTGACTATCTCCGCCGGCACACCTGTACCAAGTGATAAAACCTCGCTCAAGGAAACTTTGCGAGTAGGAATTACTTCTAACTCAAATAGAAGTGGTGCTGTATTGTCTAAATCCATATATAGTAGATTAAGGTGCTGTGCATCTGGCGCATGTGTCTGCAATTTATCTTTACCGTAATCGTGTCGGATATTACTTACTATAGCATTGTTTATATTGAATTGTGCAGAGATGCCTACTAAACCATTGGGATGTGCGATATTGATAGGAATGGTATATGCTTGGTTCGCTCGAAGCTCTTGGTCTGTAATCTCGATAGCAAATGGATTATCAATTAGTGGTATATTGCTTGGATCGCCACCACTGAAGTCTAAATTTATAATACCTAAACGAGTCTCATAAGGCAACATGCTTAAATCGCCTTTGACAAGTTCTACTGGTAGATTATCCAAACTAGTAATATTGATGAATGTACTTTCTTCGATCTCGCTGATCACGTTGAAGCACAGTTCTGCGATTGTTGATCCATCTTGAACGCCCGAAGATAAACTTTCAGGATCTACCCAAAGTGCTCGCAATTCTCCAGTAGCGGCTTGGTTAGTACCAAACTGCACGTCTGGGAGATCTACACTTTCCACATGACTAAAGGCGAGCAAAGTTGGATTGAATTTAATACCAAACTGTGCCGCAATCACATCATCGAAGTTAGCAACTTGAAGTGGGAGACAAATTTGACTGCCACTTGAAGCGTTCACCTGAGGAGTGGTAAATGTCACTCGATCCGTGCTCTGAGCCATTGCAGATTGCAAGGCAAAGATTATAACGAGTGAAATGATATTTATGATTTTATACATGCTATCGTATGTTTCTAAAAGTTATGCCTTAAACCGATTTGAAGCTTTAAGAATGATAGTTTTTCGTCTATGCCGTATTCTGCACTACTTATTTCATTGAGATGCTGGTAATAATTCAAACGACTAATAAGCTCTATTCGTTCACTGAATGGAACACCAATACCTCCACCTAATATCAGATATGAGTTGCTACCATCTCTATAGAGACCATCTACATCATCAGTAATTGAGTACTCCTCCACATCAGATGGATGTATAAATCCTGTATAATTTTGAGAAAGACTGATGGCCCCACCAACTTCGACATCGTAATAGATCTTGTCGAGATTATTACGATAGAGTACAGATACTGGTAACAATAGTTGGTTGAACCTATTAATTCTGTTGACACGCTGGGTGACA
>CAZAXY010000058.1:15413-22512 GCA_964489125.1 uncultured Saprospiraceae bacterium | reverse complement strand
TGAAACGTAGCCTCATGATTAAGTAATACGTCACGTATTAAAATAAGCCCAATACTGAACAAGAGTTATCAGTACTGCCAGATAATCGTGTACCAGGAGTCCGGACCATGCTGCAAGATGCAGATGGATATCTCTGGCTCAGTAATTTTGTAAATAAGTATGAGATCATCGAGATGGGCGCCATCACCTCCTACCATATGGAAGAGGGATTGGCGAGGTCAGTGCCATACTTCATAGATCAGCTCCCTTACTTCAGCGCAGGAATTATTGATCACCAAGGCCATCTATGGATGACAAGAGTGGCGTTATATATCAATATGACGGTGTTAATCTGCAGGAGCATCAAGTAGAGGTGGACAATTCAAGGGCAGCCATCTTGACCATCTATCAAGATCGCCAGCAACAGATTTTATTGTGCACGCAAAACCTCGGTATTCTGAGATGGACAGACCTTGGATCCACCCATTACAAAATATAATCTTCATGAGCCAATAATGACTTAGTCCGATAGGTTGATAATTGTATACATTAGAAGAAAATAAGTATACATGAAAGCAATGCTCGTCAAAGAACTGGGACATCCTTCTAAAATGGTATTAGAAGAGGTGCCCTCTCCTACTCCTGGCAAAAAAGAGGTCCTCATAGATATCAAAGCTTGCAGTGTCAACTTCCCCGATACGCTTATGGCACAAGGTCTCTATCAGTTCAAGCCCGAGCTCCCGTTCTCCGTGGGGAGCGACATCGCCGGTGTGGTAAAAGAAGTCGGTGAGGGCGTCAAGCATGTTAAGCCTGGCGATGAAGTTTTTGGCATTACAGCACATGGTGGATTTGCAGAGCAAGTCTTAGTACCTGCTAATAGCGTATTTCCCAAGCCACCGATGATGGATTACAAGATTGCCGCATCATTCATGATGGCTTATGGCACTTCATATCATGCCCTGAAGGATCGAGCAGAGCTCAATGAAGGCGATACACTCGTAGTACTTGGTGCATCAGGTGGTGTAGGCCTTGCTGCAGTAGAACTAGGCAAGATTATGGGTGCAAAAGTAATCGCTGCCGCATCAACTCAAGAGAAGCTGGATATCTGCAAATCCAAGGGTGCTGATGAAACCATCAACTATACTGAAGAAAATCTAAAGGACCGCATCAAAGAGTTGACTAATGGCAGAGGTGCCGACGTAGTCTATGACCCAGTTGGTGGCGATTATACAGAGGCTGCATTACGTGCTACAGCATGGGGTGGTAGATTTTTAATTGTAGGATTTCCAGCTGGTATAGCCAAGATACCTATGAACCTACCCCTGCTCAAGGGTTGCCAGATAGTAGGTGTGTTCTGGGGCAGCTTCGTACAGCGAGAAGCCTCCAAGAATATGGGTAACACTATGGAACTGATCCAGATGTACGCCAAGGGTCAACTCAAACCTCATATTGATAAGGTATATCCGCTTGAAGACTCTCGGCAAGCACTCATAGATATGATGGATCGCAAAGTCAAAGGAAAAATTATTATCAAGCCATAGGCTAATAATCACATAAATAAAAAACCATGTTCTATCTAACTCAAGCAGTACATCGCAACGCACAAATACGTGGTAACAAGATGGCCACTGAATGTGCTGGCCGCAAGCATACCTGGAGGCAATTTAAGGATAGAGTAGCACGATTTGCTGCTGGATTAAACGACTTGGGGGTTGCCGAAGGCGATCGAGTAGCAATTCTATCACTCAATTCAGATCGATATTTTGAATACTACTTTGGAGTGCCTTGGGCAGGAGCATGTACCGTACCACTTAACGTGAGATGGTCAGCACATGAAAATGCGTACTCACTTAAAGATGCTGGTGCTAAGGTTCTCGTTGTTGATGACGCCTTTGCTAAGATGGTTCCTGCACTCAAGGCCAAGGGAGTTTCACTCGATCATATCATATATATCGGCGATCAAGATACACCTGAGGGTATGGTCAACTATGAAGATCTCCTAGCTAATTCAGATCCTATGGAGGACAGCTATCGCCATAATGAAGATCTGGCTGGAATCTTTTATACTGGAGGCACCACCGGGTTTCCAAAAGGGGTAATGTTAAGTCATACTAATCTGTGGACCAGTGCTGCCTCTCTTGTGATGAGTTCTCCGATAGCTGAAGACTCAAGAGTCCTCCATGTGGCTCCGATGTTTCACTTAGCAGATACTGCGATGACTATGGCAGGTATCTTATCTGGCAGCACACATGTGTTCATACCGATGTTTGTTCCTGATGCTACAGTTCAGGCACTGTCGGCCTCCTCCATTACACACGTCGTTATGGTACCAGTAATGATACAGATGGTCATCAATGATCCGTCCATTGCAGGTGCCGATATGAGCAAGCTAGAGTATATATTGTATGGTGGTGCCCCAATATCCGAGGCCGTACTAGTAGAAGCCATGAAGACCTTGCCAAATGCTCAGTTCTCTCAGGGATATGGACAGACCGAGTTAGCACCGCTGGCAACGATGCTCGCCCCTGAATATCACACTACATCAGGCCCCAAGGCTGGAAAACTAAAATCAGCTGGTCAGGCAATTCCCTGTGTAGAAATAAAGATCGTCGGTGACAAGGGTCAAGCCTTGCCGTTAGGCGAGATTGGTGAAATCGCAGTGAAAGGCCCCAATGCCATGCAGGGCTATTGGAATAAACCTGAAGAAACAGCTGTATCGCTCCGCAATGGCTGGGTGCATACAGGAGATGCAGGCTATATGGATGAAGAAGGATTCGTATTTCTTGTAGATCGTGTAAAAGATATGATTGTATCAGGAGGTGAGAATGTATATTCTGCAGAAGTCGAGAATGCGGTGATGAATCACCCCGCTGTCGATCAGGTAGTAGTCGTCGGAATCCCATCTGAGAAATGGGGAGAACAAGTGCATGCTGAGATCATATTAAAGAATGGACAAACAGCATCAGAAGAGGATATCATCGCTAAGACTAAGGAGTATATAGCCAGCTATAAATGTCCTCGCAGTATCAAGTTTAGGACTGAACCGTTTCCACTAAGCGGTGCAGGAAAACTGCTCAAGAGGGATGTCAGAGCACCCTATTGGGAAGGGCAAACTCGACAAATCAGCTAAACTATGAACTCTGTAACTATAGAGTTTTACACGGATTTTATCTGTCCGTGGTGCTATATCGGAAAGGAGCGGATGACTAAAATAGTCGATAGCCTAAAGGATCAGATTGATATCACGCTGATCCCTAAGCCCTATCTCCTTTATCCAACGATCCCAATAGGTGGCGTAGACAAGTCTGTATTCGCTAAGAAAAGCAAATCAGGCATGGGGCGAAGTCTCAAAAATGAGGCCGCCATCGAACAGATAGAGTTGAACTATCGCAAGATAGAGCGAATTCCAAATAGTCGTATAGCTCACAAGCTCATTAGTACCTTACCTGATTATAAACTTAAATGGAGTCGGTCATTAGAGATAATCAGAGACTACTTCCAACAAGGTCAAAATATCGAAGACGAACAGTATCTGAAGGCAAAATTAGAGTCTGATCATAATTTGCACGATACACAGTATGAGGATCAGCTTAAGGAAGAACTGGAAGAGGCTGAGGAGTTAAATATTAGTCTTGTACCGACTATTAGGCTTAATAAGGCTATTGTTATGCCAGGCCTGCACACTACAGAGGTATGGACACGCTATATACAACGGGCTTCTGTTATGAAATTGTAAAATTCTCTCAGTATCAGACGGCCTAAGGAACTAAGCCAGTACTTTTGCAGCTTTAATAAGTATACCAGTTAAGCTCTATCTTGTCGCTAATTTTCTTTCAGAATCTGTCAATATCTGCGTTAAAGGTACTCGCTATAGCTACTGTGTTTTCACATCCGCTAAGGGGCTCCCTCCTTTCTCAGCTATACTTCGATGCTTACCGAGATCAGTCGTTCGTGTTTTTCGCCTTGATCTTAACAAATTCTAACGAAGGCTATTTATGGAACATAATTAAACTTATTTGGTATTAGAAGTTATTCTTCAGTCGTTCATCATATCCTTGTTATCATGAGTAAACCACTTAATCTCAGCACAGAAATTATCGAACTGATTAATTCACTAAAAACAGAATTTGATCAGATCTCTGGAAATAGAAAGAGCGAATTGCATACCCTCGGAGGAATGATTAGTTCGCAGATCAAAGAACATGGCAATGCTAAGGTTACATTCGTTTGTACTCATAATTCGCGTAGAAGCACGCTATCAGAGATCTGGTTAAGACTGGCAGCAGCGCATTATAATATGAGTACGATCATGAGCTTCTCAGGAGGTACGGAGTCAACCGCATTTAATCATCGCATGGTAGCAGCCGTCAAAGCAGCAGGAATTGGCCTAACTACTGTAAAAGAAGATGATGTCAACCCATCTTACAAACTGAGCACAGATACTTCTGTGGGCGATCAAGGATTGATGTTTTCTAAGAAATATGATCACGAGTATAACCCATCAGAGAAGTTTATAGCCGTAATGGTCTGCGATCATGCGGATGAAAACTGTCCGATCGTACCTGGAGCGTCACATCGCATGCCCCTGACCTATCTCGACCCTAAGGCCTCTGATGACACTCCTCAAGAAGCCCAAGCCTATGGCGACAAGGTTCGTGAGATCGGGCGGGAGATCTTGTATATAGTGGATTATATCAATGCCTAGTTATTCTGAGAGATAAGCAGTCGCTCCCGCAAGATTAACATTCATATAATGTAGGTTATTCCTGTCAGAGTGCCCTGTTAATGTTCGCCCTTAGTAAGCAGTACTAAATTGTTTGATAACATATGAAGCTCATTTGGAGATGTTTTTCTACTTTACTTTTCAGTATAAGTAGTATCATCAAAACTCCCTATTTATGGGATTGATCTGAGATAACACTTATCATAGCCATCAAATATGATCACATGAAAGAACTTATTGTTCTATTCTGTACAGCACTGTTGTTCTCTTGTACCAACGAGAAGGAGGTAATGCTCAACACCTATGATACCATCTTCGAAGCATACTGTTCCGGTAATTTTGAAACGGTTTACGAATCTCTCGATCAACCGTCAAAGAAACTGATCAAACGGCTCATCACCAATGAGACTCCGGATAGTCTATTGCAGATCGGCAAAGACTATGGCCTGCCCTACCTATCAGTTATGAAATATGTATACTTTGACACCAACAATGATGATCCCATGCTAGCTTATAAATTCATTCCTTTTTTGGGATATCTGGGTATGTCATTTCTCAATACCGTAGAGACTTATCATACCATACCAGACAAATCCAAAATTGGCGAAGAAAACTTCTTGGCTATAGGCAAAATGCTTGATGACAAACATCGACAGCTGGAATGGGCACAATTTACCAAGGAAGGCGATGAATATAAACTCAATCTACTATACACCTTAGGGATTAATGAGCCCTTGATGAAGGATATCGTCTACAATAGCATCAACAGCTTGGAAGTGGGTAAGAACTTTAAGCATGAAGATCTGTACAAGAACTATCCGAACTATAGAGACACTAATTTTGCATTGAGGCTCGTCATCAAGAATTGTAATGACTATAACTCAGGCGTCCAATAAGCAATATGAATAATAAACTCGTCTTACTCATCCTAGGCTGTGTCGTCGTGGTGATTCTCATGATTGTGGGAATGATGGTCAGTCCGGTACTATCAGGAATAACAGGACAGGCAGATACGGAATATACCTCACTGTTCATCAGTGGCACTCCGATTTCTCAATTAGCTATCTTGAAGGTCATCGGCTTAGCCTTTGGGCTCTGTACCGTATCTATATTTTTACTGGCGGTGGCCATAGGTGCTCAAAAGAAACGATCTAAGCATCAGAAACAAGTCAACAAGACATTAATCGTAGGAGCTGTCCTATATCTGGGGGTATACCTCTGGATGGTATTAAGTTGGTGGGGTTATACTGAGACCAATAGCTTTGAGTATGTCCTCGGCCTCCCCAAACCTACAGCCATACAAATGTTTGGCTTGCTGTTTATACCGGCATTCTTATCCTTCTTCTATATCACCAAATTTGACGCTTGGGTATACTCTGATGAAGACGAGGCCAAGTTTAAAGAAATCCTCAAGAGACGAACAATCAACACCCCTAACTAAATGGAAGCGTACCGTAATCCGATCATCTTAGGCTTTGTTGCGCTGTATATGCTGTTGTGCATTGGCGTAGGCATATGGGCATTACGCAGGACTAAATCCACCCACGACTTCTTTATGGCAGGCAGGGACTTAGGGGTAATGGTGACAGCTTTTGCTGTATTCTCAAGCACGCTCAGTGGGTTTGGATTCGTAGGTGGTCCAGGATTGGTTTATAAGCTTGGGATGAGTTCCGTATGGATGTTCGTCTGTATCATCATGGGCTACAACATATCCTTCTTTCTATTGGCCAAGCGTCTGCGCTTACTGGCGGAGCTGGGCTCATGTATCTCCCTTCCTGATGTGGTCGCCTTGAGGTATGGCAAGGAGTCTACAAGGCTGTTGACTGCTGTAGCCATAATCTTGGGTGTCTTAGGCTACTTAGCCACTCAGATATTAGCCATGGCTGTGGTTTTGAAAGACATCTTGATCGAGACAGATTTTCTATCCAGCATCAGCTTAGAGGCTTGTGTGTTGATCTCCTGCTCCATACTCGTTTTCTATAGCGTCACCGGAGGTATTGTGGCATCGGTTTACTCTGACTTGATCCAAGGTGGTGTTATGGTAATTGCTGCGACTTTAGTATTCATCACGGTAGTCTATACGTTCGACAATGGCTTCGCAGAGATCAGCAGAACTATCCAAGAGCATGATCCTGAGGCCATCGGCCCATGGGGAACCTTGGGTATGATCGGCTGTCTATCGTGGTTTTTTGTATTCGGATTAGGTGGCGCTGGACAGCCACATGTGATCACTAAGATGATGATGTACAAGAAAGTCAGCGACGCCAAGTACATCCTGCCGATCAGTGGTATCGGATATCTATTTTCTGCACTGTTATGGGTCGGTATCGGATTAGCAATGAGGGCTCTCGTCTTACAAGGTGTCCAACCAGAACTATCGTCACCCGATGCGGCAGC
>CAZAXY010000058.1:0-15313 GCA_964489125.1 uncultured Saprospiraceae bacterium | reverse complement strand
GGGCTCTCGTCTTACAAGGTGTCCAACCAGAACTATCGTCACCCGATGCGGCAGCGTCACAATTCTTACAGAACTATGCTCATCCCATATTAGCGGGAGTAGTATTCGCAGGACTCTTTGCGGCGATCATGTCTACAGCGGATGCCTTTCTCAATATCGGCACAGCAGCTGTGATGCACGATATCCCCAAAGCCATTGGAAAAAAAATAAATAACGAACTCTTCTGGGCACGTACCACTACAGTTCTCATCACAGTTGTTGCCGCAGTATTTGCGCTTTACTCTGGCGACTTAGTAGCCATACTGGGGGCATTTGGTTGGGGAACTTTCGCAGCGGCTATCGTACCTACTGTAGCGATCGGATTCAACTGGAAGCGAGCCAATTGGATGGCCGCCAATGCTGCCATCATCACCAGTTTGTCGATCAACTTCTGCCTCAAAGTCTTTAAGATCGGTTTACCTTATGGTATCGATATTGGAGCGTTTTCCCTCTTTATTTCGCTATTCGTATTTATCCTCATATCCTTTGTAACGAGCAATGAGAAGATAGATCCTGATGTGGAAGCGGTGATGGATCTGTAAAAGATATCAATTAGGACTATTTTAAATATTTATATACCCGCATTACAAAGTTCACAATTTGTTGACATTTTGCGATAAAACACCTTTCTTTGACTTGTGAAAATTCGAATCATCAAATGGTCAAACGTGCTCCTAAGGTGTAAGAACGACAAAATGATGTTGAACGCATTTGAAGACTTTAGAAGAAGATTGAAATTTGCAAGCGGATGTACTAATCCTCAAGAGTTGATTAGTTCATTTCCTGATAGTGACTTGATAACTTGTAAAAAAACTAAGCAAAGTCGAATTGTCTTCAATATTAGAAATAATAAGTACAGGCTGATTTGCGGCTATCTTTTCAACGAAAGCACTTGCATCCTATTCGTAAAGTTCGTCGGAACGCATAAAGAGTATGATAAAATAGATGCTTGTACCGTAAACATATTCAAATAGAAATATGAAATACAAAAGAATTCATGACATCAATCTATATAACGAGTATTGTAATATATACGAACGGTTGTTAATGAAAAACTTAAAAAAGCATTCAGAGGAAATCGACTTACTTGAGTTACTTATTGAGGATTTTGACAATAGGACAATTGAAAATATTGGCAAAAATGAAGACATGGATCCTGTTGAAATACTTCAATATTTGATGGAAGAAAACAAACTAACAAAAGCAGAGCTTGCACGTCAACTTAAAGTTTCAAGACAATTAATCACCGAAATCCTTAACTATAAAAGAAATATCAGTAAACGGATGATTACGAAACTAAGTAGTCGATTCAAAATGCAACCGGTTGCTTTTAGTCGAGAATACGAACTTAAAGGAAATGTCAAGAGTAAAAAAGCAGCAGCTTAAATACATACTGTATCTACCAATAGATACGACAGCATACATTCAAACGCAAAATAAACGCATAGTAACCACCTGGCATTATAGTGGATCATGTCATATCTCTCCTCTCATTCCTTCCACTATAAGTCATCACAGATAATCACTAACTTGCAGCAACTCATACTCCGGTGAAGACTCAAAGAATATATTGAGTAGATTCATATGGCCAGCGCCATAAATGACCAATATTCTATCTTCAGCTGTCGTGTTCAGTCGCTGTATATTTCTAAAGATTCTTAGGTTCCTATTAAACCACCACCCAGTTGTGAAATCTGCCCCAAACTGGTCATACTCTGAAGTCTCATACTTAAAAACACCAATAAAGTAATTGCCCAAACTCTTTGTCAATTGTTCGGGTGCATTGAGTCGTTTTAATTCAGCTATGATTCCTTCAGTTTTAAAGAGCGCTTCTTCATTTCTGAATGATTGCAAAAGGGTGTCAGGATTGTTATAAAAGAAGTCCCAAAACTGTTGTTGAGCAAGAGTATCCCTGCCTTCTAATAATTGCTCGACATCATTGTAGTCAGTGCCCCAAGCATCAACACAATAGACTCGATCATGATTCAGTGCCTGCGCCAGCCTGAAGCCAATTTGCTGCTCCTCACTTCTGCTTAATTGGTGCTCACCACTTAAATAAGATGTATAGAGTGAGTCATAGGTCGCTTGAAACTTAGGTTCTCGCTCAATCACAATTTTCGTAGGATTGAACTTTTCCAGTTGCGATACAATCAATCCTATTTCCTCCTGATACTTCGACTCGTACACATCAATCTTATCACTATCATTAACTTTTGCGACATCGAGATTGGGAAAGTTAAAATGAAAGGTGCCCAGAGTCAGCACTTGGGTACCTTGTGGCAAGGAGCTATTCTCCTCCATGTTGGCTTCAAAACTTCTTTGATCTGCGTCATGCAAACCAGACATCATTATCAACAGGGTGAAAATAATGAGAATGGAATCTTTCATATTACGGTTGTAAGTATCAGAAAGACGGAGGTTGTGGGCTGGTGTTACAGCCCTTGCCAGTTAACGTATCTGATCTCGAAGCAACCCAATCATTTGAATATATCTTTTTGAGACAGTCAATCAGGGTATGCCGCTCTACTCCTCCTCAGACTCCTCCGCAGCCCTCGGCCTAGGAGCCACCTCTAAGGAGATGAGGTCTTCTAACATCTCAGAAAGATTAGGCTTGGGGACCAGACCCGAGAACCGCTCAATGAGTTGACCATTCTTGATAAACATCAATGTGGGAACACTCCTCACCTTGAAGTAGGAACTCAGGTTAGGATTCTCAGCAGCATTAACCTTGGCGATCATGGCACGACCATCAAACTCTTCGGCGAGTTCATCAATTATGGGACCGATCACTTTACACGGGCCACAGCCTCCAGACCAAAAATCCACCAGCACTGGCAGCTCACTGTTGGCAACGAGCTCTTGAAAGTTATGATCGGTAATATGTGCTGTATATTGCTTCTTTGCTTTCTTCTTCCAAAACATGACCTCGATTTATAACTATAAATTGAATTCTATTCCTTGTGCCAATGGCAGGTCGCTACCGTAGTTAGTCGTGCAGGTCTGGCGCCTCATGTAGGCCTTCCACGAATCCGAGCCGCTCTCTCGACCCCCTCCAGTCTCTTTCTCTCCACCAAAAGCTCCTCCGATCTCAGCACCTGACGTACCGATATTGACATTGGCAATTCCACAATCCGAACCCGCTTCTGACAAAAATTGTTCCGCCTCCCTGAGATTCAATGTGAATATGGCAGACGAAAGACCTTGAGGCACTCCGTTTTGGGCAGAGATGGCCTCGTCAATCGTGTCATATTTCATGATATATAGGATTGGCGCGAAAGTTTCATGCTGGATGATATCCATATCAGATGTTACTTCTATGATTGCCGGTGTTACATAACATTCGGATTCATAGCCTTCGCCCCGTAGCACCTCTCCTCCACGGATTAACACGCCTCCTTCTGCCTGAGCCTTGTGGATGGCATCCCGATACATCAGTACGGCGTCGATATCTATTAGTGGGCCCATATGATTCTCCTCATTGAGCGGATTACCGATTTTGATCTGATCATAGGCATTCATGAGCTTGTCCTTGACGGCTTCATACATTGAATCATGGATGAGGACACGTCTGGTTGACGTGCAGCGCTGACCTGCTGTTCCTACTGCTCCAAACACAATTCCTGGAACGGCAATCTGAAGATCTGCCTGAGGACTGACGATGATAGCATTGTTCCCTCCTAACTCGAGTATCGTCTTACCGAGCCTAGCGCCGACAGCGGCACCGACGGCCTTACCCATACGAGTCGAGCCTGTCGCACTGATCAATGGCACTCTGGTATCAGCTGCCATTATTGCGCCGATGTTTCTACCACCGATGATTAATCCGGACACTCCTTCTGGAACGTCATTTTCGGCAAAGACTTTACGAATAATATTTTGACAAGCGATAGCTGTAAATGGCGTCTTCTCAGATGGCTTCCAGACACAGGTGTCGCCACATACCCAAGCTATCATTGTATTCCAAGACCAAACGGCCACTGGAAAATTGAATGCCGATATAATGCCGACAACACCGAGTGGATGCCATTGCTCTGTCATGCGGTGCATCGGTCGCTCACTCTTAATATTAAGACCATAGAGCTGCCTTGACAAGCCTACAGCAAAATCACATATATCGATCATCTCCTGCACTTCACCCAGTCCTTCTTGGAGGCTCTTACCCATCTCATAGCTCACTAAAGCGCCGAGGTCTTCTTTCTTATCCCTGAGTGCATTGCCTATTAATCTGACGATCTCACCACGCTTGGGTGCTGGCCAACTGCGCCAGTCTAAGAATGCTTCCTGTGCCTTGACAATGACCTTGTCATAATCTGATTCGTCTCCTTGGTTGACAACTCCAATTGATGCACCATCAACTGGAGAACTGACAGTGAGTTGCTCTCCTCCACCTTGCCAATCATTTAAACCTGTGCTGACACCAGCAGTCGACTGACCACTGATTCCGAGATTTTTTAAAACCTGTGCTATATCCATCATAGTAGTGATATTATTTTTTTGGTTGTGCTTCTTGTTTATACAATTGACCATTGAGCGTGCTGATTAGATCAGCATATCCTATGTCTTCTTGTTTAATAAATCCTTTGCTTGGGAGTTTCCCATCATCTACCATTTCTACGACGGAGGCAATGGACGCTGCAGTAGTCCATGAGATTGCACGCCAAGTCTTACCCTCGATTTCTTGAGGATAGTAGGCTTCGTAAAACTCCTCACGCACTAACGTGCCTTTCTGCCATCCTTCGACGACAGCATATACGTAGACCACATCTTCCTTTACTGGTGGCTTTGCCTCATATAAGATGTCCTCGAGCAATTTTTTATCCTTCTTCAATATGAGTTCATACATCAGAAATTTCATCAGCTTACCATGACCTGGATAGCGGATGGTCTTATAGTTGAGCGTGTCGAGCTGACCTTCATAGGTTTCACACATGGTACCCAATCCACCCGATGTGCTGAATGCCTCAAACTCTTGGCCTTCGATATTGATATACTCTGTACCATCTAATGACGGCACCATCTTGCGCACGCCATTATGGATCACTTCGGCATCATTTAGATATTCATTGATTACGCCTGCAGGAGACCAGGTAAAGGAGTATGCGAGTAAACCATTGGGATAGCGAGGTAATGCCCCAACTCTGAGTTCCATATCACGGAGTTTCTCAAATCGAGTCGCCAAATCTGCACCAACGATACCTATAAATCCTGGTGCAAGCCCGCACTGCGGTGCCATCACTCTTTTAGAAGTCTTCGACAACTCTCTGATATAATTGGTCGTCTCTACGTCCTCCGTTAAATCAAAATAGTGGATGCCGATATCGTGCGCTACTTGAGCTACCTGCTTATTTAAAAAATATGGTAGCGCAGAGACAACGGCATCATTCTTCTTGAGTTCAGAAGTAAGCCACTTGACATCGCTAACGTCTCCAGTGGCGAGATTGAATGGCAAATCAAACTCGTAATGAGGTGTGTTCTTATCGATACCTGTTACTTGGTACTTCCGCTGCAACAATACAGCCACTAGAGTGCCTACCTTGCCTAAGCCAAGAACTGCTATGTTTTTCATATGGAATAAATTTAATATATAAAAATCGAACTTTGCTTGAATCCCGTATTTTAGATTGCAAATCTGACTTAAAATGAAGAAACCCAAAAGTGTCGATGCGTATATAGCCGATGAGGAGAACTGGCAGGAAGAACTGGTGTATCTGCGTGAATTAATACTATCTACAGGATTGGATGAGCAAATCAAATGGCTCTTTCCGTGCTACACACTGAAGAACAAGAATGTGGTTGGTCTTGCAGCCTTCAAGGACTACTTCGGATTATGGTTTTATCAGGGGGCCATATTAACAGATCCTCACAACAAGCTGGTCAATGCACAAGAAGGTAAAACCCAAGCCATGAGGCAGTGGCGCATGTATGACAAAGCAGAAATAGATCACGACCTCGTCATGAGCTATCTCAATGAAGCCATAGACAATGAAAAAGCGGGTAAAAAAGTGATCATCACCAAAAAGCCGTTGGTAGAATCTCTTGAACTGATTGAAGCGCTCAACCATGATTTATCCCTAAAGGCAGCGTTTGAAAGCCTTACCCCAGGTCGTCAAAAGGATTATCACGAACATATTAACAGTGCCAAGAGAGAAGCCACTAAGAAATCTCGAATAGCTAAATCGATTCCAATTATCATGCAGGGCTTAGGGCTGAACGATAAATACCGAAAATAGATTGATCAGAAAACTCATCTTGCCTTTAGTGATACTTGAGATTGTCAGCCAATTGGTGATAGTCAGGTATCATGCCGATCTCGGCTCCATCATTTACCTCATTTTAGGGCTGATAATCGGATATCTTATGATGTCTGCCACAAAGAAAGATGACATCTTAACTTCAAATAGCTCCGGTGTGCTATGGAGAAATATGATCCTACTCACTGGAATCTTAATGCTCGGGGCATATGCCAAGGATCTATTTTTGGAGATCCCATTGGACTATAAGATCGCAGACATGCTTCCTATCATGCAGATCATGAATGAACGATTTCTCAGTGGGTCCGATCCATATGAGATCATCCCAGAGATCTGGGGTGGTATGCAACCCATCTATCTGCCGGGATTGTGGCTGAGCTATCTAGCTGCTATCGCATTTGATTTTGACATGAGGTGGGTCAGCGTATCTGGTTTATGTATTAGTTCCATTTTGATCTATAGCAATTCTCCATCAACAAGACAATTTCTCTCTCCTCTGAATACCCTCCCTCTTATTCTACTCTTGGTGCTGATTATTTCAGTGGACTCAACCCTACTCACTATGACTCAAGAGTCAATCATAATATTATGGTATGTCTGTATGATCTGGTCGCTATTGAACAACCGTCCCTATCTATTTGGGTTGTTTGCTGCCCTATCCCTATTGAGCCGATATGCCATAGCCCCTTGGCTTCTTATGATCGGAATATTGTTGATCATTACTAAGAGAATCTCATTCATAAAGCGATCAGTTCTCATAGGGACCACTACCTTCGCCATTCTCATATGGATCAGTGGAGCCTATCAATACAGCGATGTATTTTTAGGATTATCGGATAGCTATCTCAATAATATTCAATCCAACCAAGCTAAGTATGGAGGGCTAATCACTAATGGGCTGGGCATCGCCAAGTTCTTCCCTTATGATCAACTTAATCTACTGCATAGCTTGATGCAGTACATAGCGATCATCGCGCCGATTGTTTTATCCGCTGTTTACCTGTTACGAAAAGATCAATATTTCTTCAACTACTTTGCTTTGGGTAGCCTTAAGATTTGTTTGGTGCTCTTTTATAACCTGATTATCATGCCATATTCGTACCTATTTTACCCATCGACGTTTTTATCACTTTTGATATTGGTACAGCTGTACAAACGAAATGCTCAATGATTGATAGGATTTAGGCATCTGAAAAGCGACCGTCCTAAAGCAGACGGTCGCAAACTGGTTAGTTGTTGGTAGAACCGATATCGAAAAATCCTTAGTGAGAGGTATAGAAATCGGCGTTGTGCAAGTCGTGCTTGTTAGCATAACTAATAGGTCGAGCAACGAGACGTAGCGAGACCTGCTCAAGATTAGAACCAGCTGGGTTTGTAGTTTTGATTAGAATCTGTTCAGCGTTCACTCCGTTGTATTGCAGGGTTCTAAGTATCTCATGCAACCTATTGAGCGAAGAGCTGTGATTAGCTATAGACAACTCAATGACATGATCCGTCGAACCGAGGGCGCGATAGGCCACGATCAAAAGCTTATCGATATCTTCACCCTCCAAGTGGTCCGACGAATTCCCAAATGTTATGATAAATTGATTGGTACTAAGTGGCTCTTCAGTAAGTTGGTTTCTTAGTACTGTTGCCTGCCCATATGTTGCCTGATAAGCATATAAGCCTATTTGCAATAGCAGCAAGACAGAGCTAATTGCGTATTTCATGATATGTCGTTTTAGTTATTCTAAATGAGGTAGTTACCCATCTCTATTCGATGGTATAAATAACTTAAGAATAGCGATGAGATAAACTTCGGTAATCACCTATTTGGGCTTAGGGTAAACCTGTAATATCGCAGTTGAATCTGATGAATCTCCGAGATGGAACTATCTACCAAGTCTATAAAAGGTCAATCCGACGCCGATGAAGAAGATGATAACAACATAGTAATGCTCTTTTAACCAAGTGAGATTAGAAAGGACTTGATCCGCAGCAAAATAGCCGAGCGCTCCATAGCCGAGGGTCCAGGTCAGACATGCCGTAAAGCATATTAAGCCAAATCGAGTCAGCGAAATAGAGGACATTCCTAGTGCAACAACTGTGGCCGTGGAGAGGCCATAAACGAATCTGTGGAATGCCAAGAATATCGGTCGCCTGCTGATCCAATTACTAGCTGTTTCTATTTTTTCTTTTGATTTAGGATTGCGCTTAAAATAAGTCCTGCCGCTATATCTCGCAGTCAGAAATATGGCCATATCCCTGGTGAATCCGCCAAGGAAGGCTGCAATTATCACTCCTAAAATCTTAAGATGGCCCATGGTGCCAGCAACTATAGCAGAGAGATAGGCGAACTCGCCTTCCAAGGTAGTCGCAACATATACTGCCAGATAACCCCATTCAGCCAAGAATTCATCCATCCTCTATGGGTTTGCGGTGGGAGACATCATTTTCAAGTAGAAACTGGAATTGTCCATCTTCATATTCTACCTGAAACAACCCAACATTATGATGACCATAATTTTCCATTTCTCTGAGATGCTGGCCTTTCATTAGACACATCAGGCATCTAAGCGTCCGCCCATGAGAACAGATTAGGACTTTATCCTGATTCAGTGTCTTTATGTAGGCAATAAATTGATTACATCTTTCTGCCAATTCCTGAGCAGACTCGGCAGCTTCTAAGCGAGCATCATAATTGCCACTTTGCCATTGCTCAATCATATTATCATAAGCTTGCTTCATCTGAAGGTTTCCTGATTTACCTTCATGAACACCCCAAGAGATCTCATTGATGTCAGCATGAGCCTCATAATCAATGCCGAGCTCTGCTACAAATGGCTGAACCGTTTGGATGGATCTTTTCAACTTAGAACTGATCACCAGCTCAAAGCCCTCATCCTTATAGTAGTCATAGAACTGTCGAGCCTGCATCAGACCCATGTCGTTAAGCTCACTGTCAACTCCACTCCCTTGGACAATATGATTCTTATTATAGTCTGTTTGGCCATGCCTAATAAAGAAAAATGATTTTGCCATATGATCTCCCAGCTGCTTGTTGTAAGGTGACTGCATTATACGCCTCTACCCGCTACAATCATAGCAAAATAAGCAAAGACTAATTAGCAAAATTAGAGAACAGTTGAGCTATCAACTTCGTTGTGAATCGAAGCAACATAAAAAGTGCAACTAATCTCCATGTAAAGAGTTTATGTTAGAGTAATGGAATGACCTCATCTGGGCTCTCTATGAGCATCTACAATAGTTGTGGTCAGCTTAGTAACACACAGAGCCGAAATGATCAGAAAGACTATTATCGCCATTCTCTCCATAGCTATAGTGGCTGGAGCCTATATGGTGTACAAAAATGTCAGTCAAAAGAGTAATCAACCACGTAGGCCGAAACCTCAGAAAGTCACACAGATATTCACAGAGACTGTTGTCAACGAGGCTATTCCTATTAATATTCAGACCAGTGGCACGCTGCGTGCAAAGAAAAGAATCGAACTATTCGCCGAGGTAACAGGGATATTCGAGAGCAGTGCGCATCCCTTTAAGTCAGGAACTTATTTTGCGTCTGGCGAAACATTGGTCAATATAGAAAGCGTACAACAAGAACTCAATCTGAAGTCACAGCGCAGTAGTCTGTATAATCAGCTGGTGCAAATGCTTCCAGATCTAAAATTTGACTATCCACAATCAATAGGTCAATGGGAAGACTATATTGAAGCTTATGACATAGAAAGCAATCTAAAGCCATTACCCGAGCCTATTGACAATAGAGAGAAACTATACGTGGCCAATAGGAATGTCACAACAGCATATTACAATATCAAGAATCTGGAGGAGCAATACAGCAAGTACGTAGTAAGCGCACCTTTTAATGGGATACTCATAGAGTCTATGATAGAGCCTGGCACTGCGATTCGTGTTGGTCAGCAGCTTGGTACATTCATTAGTCCCTATCGATATGAAGTAGAGGTCGCTATCAATACAAGTTACGACGACTTTCTTAAGCTGGGTAAATCCGTTGAGCTTCATAATTCTAACCGCACTAAAACATGGACGGGCAAAGTATCTCGGATTAATACTACTGTAGATCCGACATCTCAGACCATCCCTGTCTATGTAGATGTACGTGGTGATGGACTGCGAGAGGGAATGTATCTCGAAGCAGACCTGACTGGCAAAGAGGAGCAGAATGTCTATGAGATCGATCGAAAGCTATTAGTCGGTGATGATCAAGTCTTCATCGTATTAGATACCCTTCTTGATATAGCAAAGGTGGAGCCAGTGTATTATAAAGACGAGACTGTATTAGTCAAGGGGCTTGAAAATGGCACTAAGATATTAGCCAATAATACACCAGGAGCTCACAAGGGCATGATCGTTAAAAACATCTCTAAATAAGACTTGAGATGAAGCAGATCATTGAGTATTTTATAAAATATCCCGTAGCGGTCAATGTGTTGATGATCGCTATTATATTGGGTGGATGGCAAGGGCTTTCGAGGATGAATTCTTCATTCTTCCCGCTTATCCCGCCTAACACGATCACCATTACTGCCATTTATCCTGGTGCGTCACCACAAGAAGTTGAAGAAGGGGTAATTCTCAAGATCGAAGACAATCTCAGGGGTTTACAAGGCATAGAGAGATTCACCTCCATATCATCCGAAAACACGGGTACAGTATCCGTAGAAATTGAGGAAGATGAAGATATCAATGTCGTCTTAGCTGAAATCAAAAATGCAGTCGACCGGGTACCTTCATTCCCTGTAGACCTCGAACCGCTCGTTGTAGCTAAGCAAGAACGGCTCAACCTTACGGTCTCTATGGGACTAAGTGGGGAGAATATTAATTTAAAAACGCTCAAAGCTATTTCACGGAGGGTAGAAGATGACCTGAGAGATATGGGCGCATCACAGATACAGATATCTGGATATCCCGATGAAGAAATTGAAATCGCAGTAAGAGAAAAAGATCTCAGAGCCTTTGATCTTACTTTCAATGATGTAGCATTGGCTGTGGGGCAAGCCAATATTTTGACCACAGGCGGCTCCATAAAAACAGATACAGAAGAGTACCTCATACGAGCCAACAACAGAAGTTATTACGGCGATGAAATGGATTATATCGTGGTCAAATCTGACCCTTCAGGTAGAACTATCAGACTACGAGATGTAGCTGACGTTAAAGACAAATGGTCCGAAAATCCAGATCGCATCTATGTCAATGGTGAGCCAGCAGTCGAGATTAGCGTATTCACCACTAACTCCGAGGACTTCCTCGGAATGGTGGATAAGGTAAAGGAGTATATCCTCGGATTCAACGAAGAGAATAGTACGGTTAAACTGGACATTCTCTTAGATCGATCTACATCGCTTGTTGATCGGACCCGCATCCTACTTGAGAATGGAGGTTATGGTATCATCATGGTGCTTATTCTTCTTTCCATATTCCTCAAACCGAGCTTGGCATTTTGGGTAGCGGTGGGTATTCCGATATCATTCTTTGGCATGTTTATGATTGTACCCGACATCCTTACCATTAATGTGATGTCGCTGTTTGGGATGTTGATCGTCATAGGAATCTTAGTAGATGATGCCATCGTAATTGGAGAGAACATCTATGCTCATTATGAACGTGGCAAAACGCCGGTTAAGGCTGCTATAGATGGAACAATGGAAGTACTGCCAGCAATCGTATCCGCAATATTAACTACAGTGGTAGCCTTCAGCACCTTCTTGTTCGTTCAGGGAGGTATCGGAGACTTTTATTATGAAGTAGCTGTTGTGGTGATGGTGACCCTACTCTTCTCTTTAGTCGAAGCACTCATTATACTCCCTGCACATATCTCTGAGTCTCGAGCTATGAAGAAAGGCAAAAAGTCATTTATTCTCAATAGATATGCAGACAGATTTATGGTGTGGTTGCGGGAGACTTTCTACATTCCTATGCTGAGATTTGGATTAAACAACCCATTTTTCGGTATATCTATACCCATCGGATTGTTGATGATTACCGTTGGTTGTGTTCAGGGTGGATTTATTAGAACCACATTTTTTCCGAACATTACAAGTGACCGTATCTCTATTGCCATGTCTATGCCTGAAGGGACTAATGAGTCCATTACCGATAGCTTGATCACCTCAATTGAAGCTGGCGCATGGAGAGCTAATGAAAAACTCACTGAAGAACAGACTGGCAACACCCAAATCATCGAATCATCTGTAAAAAGAATAGGTCCTGGAAGCTCTAATGCGACGCTGACGCTAAACCTTCTAACCGGAGAAAGTAGAGATTTCTCGTCATCCTATATCGCTCAGAAAGTAGAAGAGGAAGTTGGTGAATTAAACGGCATCGAGTCACTCACCTATGGCTCTGGTGGCAACTTCGGTGGACTGCCTGTCTCCGTAGCACTTACTGGAAGAAATATCACAGAGCTCAAAAGGGCCAAAGAAGAACTCAAGCGGGAGTTGAAAGAACTCGGCACCTTAAAAGACATCAATGACAATGATCCTCAAGGAATTAAAGAGATCAAGATAAATCTCAAGGAGAATGCATATCTCATGGGACTCACACTGAATACTGTTATGTCGCAAGTGCGTAGTGCATTCTTTGGGCAGTCAGTACAGCGTATCCAAAGAGGACGAGATGAAATCCGAGTATGGGTTAGATATGATCGAGAAGAACGAGAATCTGTCAAGAATCTTGATGACATGTGGATCGTCACTAATGACCGATCTCGAGTACCGTTATCTGAAATAGCCAACTACAGCGTAGAGCGTGGCGAAGTAGATATCAATCACCTCGATGGAATCAGACAGATCACAGTGAGCGCTGACCTCAAGCAAGAGGGACAGAGTGCAACTGATATACTCGCCAATGTGCGTGAGGAGATCATGCCAAGAGTGTTGGCACAATATCCAAGTGTCCAACCGCTCTACGAGGGACAGAACAGAGAAGCTAATAAGGTGGTAGGTAGTATGCTTGGGCTCTTGCCTGCTGTTTTTATGGCGATGTATATGATCATCGCTTTCGTATTTCGGTCTTACTCCCAGCCGCTGCTATTATTTGCCCTTATTCCATTCAGCTTAGTTGGCGTAGCATGGGGTCACTGGCTTCATGGATCACCGATTAGCATTTTGTCAACTTTAGGAATTATCGCCTTAATCGGAATCCTTGTCAACGATGGACTGGTGCTAGTTGGGAAGTTTAATACTCATCTGAAGGATGGACTTAATTTCCACAAGGCGTTGGTAGAAGCAGGTCGGTCGAGGTTTAGAGCTATATTTCTTACTTCTATTACCACAGCAGCTGGTTTGGCACCAATCATATTTGAGCCCAGTAGAACAGCACAATTCCTAGTTCCGATGGCGATATCGATTGCCTATGGAATCATTATGGCTACTTTCTTGACATTATTTGTACTTCCATTGTTTATATACTTCAATAATACTCGCAAACTGGTTTGGTACTGGCTGCGTACTGGAACTTGGGCAGATCGAGCATCACTCGAAAGAGCTGTTATGGAAGTAGTCCATGAACGTGAGGCATCAGCACATCTAAAAACTACTGAAGTCGTCGCTAATGATTAAGATTTACGCTATCGTCATGTTAAGTTTTATAGGCTTAGGAGTACAAGGACAAAATGTTATGACTCCTGAGGAAGCTATCACACAAGCGCTTGAGAATAACTTCAATATAAGGATCGCACAAAACGATGTGCTCATTGCTGAAAATAGCACTGACAAGGCACTCTTTGGATATCGCCCAACAGTTACGGCCAATGGAAGCCTTAATGGCAACGTGAATAACAACACCACTAATTTTACGTCGGGCGAGTCAATTGTAACAGGCTACGGTTTTGCCTTTGGGGGCAATGCTAATGTCGCAGCGAGTTACAATATCATTGATCCGAATCGTGGCGCTAATCTCAAGCAGGTCAGGGAACAGGTGGCGCTGTCTGATCTCCAAAAACAGTTGACTATACAAAACAATGTGGCTGACGTGTTTACGGCATATTATGATGCAAGCCGGGCCGCTGCAAATATTGGCATTCTCACAGATGTGCTCGGCCTGTCTCAGGATCGTCTCGATAGACTTGAAATACAAAATCAATATGGTCAAGCGAATCGATTGGACATTCTTAATGCACAAGTAGATATAGATAGAGACAGTATCAACATCGCCAATGCCAAACTGGCTTATAACAATGCCCTAAGAGTACTCAACAATACCATCGGAATATCTGTTGATCGCAGCTACGATGTAGAAACAGATGTCTATTACGAAGCGGGCAGAACCCTAGAGCGTTTATTAAAGACTGCCATGGAGCGTTGTTTACAGCTCAAACTCATCGATCAAAACCAGACCATAACTGAATTGAACTACGACATCATCGATGCAAACCGTAAGCCCATTCTTGGCGCTAATGCGAACTACAACTACAACTTTAACAGGAGTGCTCCGGGGTCATTCTTCTCCTCATCTCGATCCGATGGTTTAGGTTTGGGCTTATCACTATCTTATAATCTATATGATGGCGGCATTCGTAAAAACCAGCGGCAAAACACAAAGCTAGCCCTCGAGAGTCAAGGGCTGCAACGAGAACAGCTTGTAAATAACCTGACCACTCAATTGACTATGTTCTGGCATCAATTTCAGAATGCCCTCTACATCATTGAATCAGAAAAATCTAACGTAGCTACCGCCAAGGTCAATTTTGAGCGCAGTTATGAACAATACCAGGCTGGACAGCTGACGAGCATTGAGTATCGTCAAGCACAGGTAAATCTGCTTACCGTTGAGAATAGTTTGCTTAATGCGCACTACGATGCCAAGCTACTTGAGATTCAGATGTTGCTGCTTAGTGGGCAGATACTGGATTGATTCCTTTTATTCAAGTCGAGATCCAACAAATGTGCATTTTCATCTTGAGACCTCACAAATGTGGATTTGCAAAAATAATAGATGACAAAAGGGCCCTGAATATGTCCATAGGTATCATGTAATGAAAACGTTCTTCTATTAAG
>CAZAXY010000057.1:0-22698 GCA_964489125.1 uncultured Saprospiraceae bacterium | reverse complement strand
ACATTATAAATACCATGTTGTTAGCAGGTATATCCTTGATTATCGCAGGACTCGCGAATCTCCTGATAACAGAACCAGAAGCAATTAAGTATCTAGGTGAATCCACTTAATGAAAGGATGACTTATAGTGTTATCAAAAAAGAATTTTCCCAATAGTAACCTTCTCCTTTCTTATGTACATATCGTAAGTTCTCTATTCGTTCTATTCTTCCATATTCCATTAAGCTCTTTCAACAGGTGTGCCCCAACTTATCAAAGAGAGTATGCAAAAAAGTAAGAGCTTACGCATGTGGTAAAAATAATAGCATTTATTACTCATACCTCATCGCATTCCTATTAAGACAGGAATACAGAAAACACTGATGTGTGTTATTAACTTAGGTTATGATCAACCTTTTCGTCCAAAAATGTCCTTACCACCATTCTTAATATTATCACGAGGAGCTCGATCGAGTACTTCATGAAACAGTTTGTCCTTAGCAATCCATCTGCCATTCTGATAGTCATATCCTCTATAACTTCCATCGGCGACAAATGTCACTCCCTGACCAACCATTCGGCCTTGCATAATGATCAAATTGTCGAAGAGTATTCGATTAGAATCTTCGTAGAAGTCCAAGGTAGCATTGGTATCAGCAGAATATTGCAGGACATGTCGATACTTATAGTTAGGGCTTCCCTCTTCTTCTTGAAATATCTTATTTCCTAATGTGATTCCATCAGATGAGACGATCAGCGGTTCACAAGTCTTAATCTTGGTGTAAGTATCAGTAAATCTAAAAGTCCACAGCATGTAGTTGTCATCTACTTGAAGTATCCTATAAACAAGAGCACCAGTCCAGTCACTCAATTTAATCGTTTCATCTTCATCCAGTCCATCCTCTCCTGACTCCGTATCAAATGCTACTAGTTTCTCTGGATCCTGATAGTATCCATAATACTTAAAGTCTCCATTGCCTTGATCTACTTGCCAACTGATCACCCGAAATGATCTATCGTCAGGATATTGAATGGATATCCATTCTAGATCAGCATAGTCCTGCTCGAAGGAATCTTCCTTTTTGAGTTCTACATCTAAGGCATCAATAAATCGTTGGGATGCGATTGTCCGATGCTCTGGCCTATCACTGTTTACCATTGCATCTGCCCAAAAAGAATAATCTTGAGCTGTTGATGAGCTTAGGGTTAATATTAACACGACAAGGCTAACTAAAGACTTCATACTAAGATGATTATTTGACATATGACGAGATGGTTATTTGGAAAGTAACAGCCATCCGAGTACAATAACGAATTCTTAAGTACTATAATTATCAGAGATCAATTTCAGGTAGTCTGGTCTATCTGAGGCAAGCTTATGAACAAACTTGTCAGTGACTTCTCCTTTGTAGAGTGTAAAAACTCCAGGCATTTGAAAGCCGTCACCTATATATGTCGACAACATATTGCTCTTGTTTTTTATGGCCGTCTCAAAAGTCTTGAGCCACACTTGCAGACCAAACAATTGGTTAAACTTTCCTTTGATTAAGCCGAATTGTGTGTAAAGTTCACAACTTGGATCTGAGATATGCAGTACACTGGTATATCCAAATTGTGCAAAGTAATCATCTGCTTCATTGGTTGTGGCCATATGTACAAAACATAGAGAATAGCCCTTGGATTCGATGCCTTCTCTTAGCGTATTTAGCTCCTTAAGGGCTTGCTGACAAAACACACAACCAAAGCGTCTCAGAAAAACCAAAAGAACAGGACCTTCATCCGTCAGACTTAGAAGATCCTGTCCATTATTGATCTTAATGCGATCTAATGCGATTACGCTAGTCTTGAGCATAAAGGCGAAACTATATTTCTTACGAAAGGTTCATAGAATCGAAGGTATTCATCACCTTCTTCACATGATCAGCAGATTGATGCATTAATGCCATCTCATCATCATTTAATCCGACTTCGATGACCTTACCAATTCCATTTCTATTTAGTGTTACTGGAACTCCCAAATAAACATCATTGAGGCCATACTGACCTTCCATCTTGACACAACATGGATAGATTCTATTTTCGTTTTTCACTATGGCTTCAACCATCTGTGCAGCCGCTGCACCTGGTGCATACCAAGCTGATGTACCCATTAACTTAACCAACTCTCCGCCACCTTTTTTGGTGCGTTGTACAATTGCTTCGATTTTGTCGGCAGCGAGAAGTTCTGTTAATGGAATTCCAGCAACAGTTGTGTATCGAGGTAGAGGCACCATGGTATCACCATGTCCGCCCAATAACAGCGCCTGAATATCTTTCGGCGAAACATTGAGCTCCGTAGATAAGAATGCTCTGTATCTGGCAGTATCCAAGATACCCGCCATACCAAATACTCTCGTACTATCAAATCCGCTCGCAGCGTGGGCTGCATAAGTCATTACATCTAGAGGATTGGAAACAATAATAATGATCGGATTATCGGATTTAGACAGTACTGATCCAACTACTGAAGTAACAATTTTTGCATTGGTTGAAATCAAGTCATCACGACTCATGCCTGGTTTTCTAGGAATCCCTGCAGTTATTACAACGATATCCGAGCCTGCTGTATCATCATAGTTTTCAGTACCTGTTAGGCGGGTACTATAATAATCAATAGGTGCTTGCTGCCAGCTATCGAGTGCTTTTCCTCGAGCCATGTCCCCCTTAAGATCAAGAAGCACAACCTCGTTAACGATATCTTTATGTGCTAATACATTAGCCACTGTTGAGCCCACATTCCCAGCTCCGACTACGGTTACTTTCATTATAGTGTTATTATGTTTTAAGTATACAAAGTATTATAACAGAGTTGCGTCGGCTATGTTGCATACGAAATATCCATTATATGTAAATGATATATATTAATTCTGATCATTTAGGCTATTAAGTCACTTATCAACTGATCTATGAGTCTTTTTTATGTTCGAAATCAATACATTTGCACAAAATTTGTAAGCATGAATCTTCACGAATATCAAGGCAAAGAAATATTAACTGCAAGCGGGGTGAGAATACAACGTGGGCATGTCGTAAGCACTGTCGAAGGAGCTGTTGACGCATTTAAAAAACTACAACAGGACACAGGAACAGAATTCGTAGTGGTGAAAGCCCAAATTCATGCCGGTGGTCGTGGTAAAGGTGGCGGAGTTAAACTCGCAAAGAATGAAGCAGAGTTAAAAGAACATGCTGGAAATATCTTGGGTATGATGCTCAAAACACCACAGACGCCAGGAGGATTAGAAGGGCCTGGCAAACTTGTTCAGAAGATCTTGATAGCAGAAGATTCTTATGCACCTGATTTTGATGCATGTAAGGAGTACTACGTCTCCATTATGATGGATCGTGAGAGAAAACAAAATGTCATCATATACAGTACCGAAGGAGGTATGAATATCGAAGAGGTAGCTGAGAATACTCCAGACTTAGTACATAAAGAATATATCGATGCCACATTGGGCATGCAAGGATATCAAGCGCGTAAGGTTGCATTCAATCTAGGATTGTCGGGAAAGGCATTCAAGGAGATGACCAAGTTCATCTCAAAGTTGTACGGAGCTTTTGTTAAGAACGATCTATCTCTCATAGAGATCAATCCATGTCTTAAGAATAACGATGATGAAATCTTAGCAGTAGATTGTAAGACTACTGTTGATGATAATGCCTTATTTAGGCATCCTGAATTAGCTGCCATGCGTGATGTATCTGAAGAAGACCCCGCAGAGGTAGAGGCCAAAGAATTTGGACTTAACTATGTCAAATTGGATGGAAACGTCGGATGCATGGTAAATGGTGCCGGCCTTGCTATGGCGACAATGGATATCATCAAGTTGAGTGGTGGATCGCCTGCCAACTTCTTGGATGTGGGAGGAACTGCCGATGCAGAACGTGTCGAAAATGCATTTAAGATCATTCTGAGTGATCCTAATGTAAAGGCAATACTGATCAACATATTTGGAGGAATTGTAAGATGTGATCGTGTCGCACAAGGAGTTGTTGACGCCTATAAAAACATGGGAAATATCAGTGTGCCTATTATCGTGAGATTACAAGGCACTAATGCAGAAATAGCTAAAGAGCTCATCGACAACTCTGGACTTGAAGTAAGATCAGCTGTCGTACTGCAAGAGGCTGCTGATATCGTCAAGGAGGTATTGGCTTAGGGTCTTGGAGTCATTCACTCTCTATCAAGTTAATGAGTATATCCGACGTGTTATCGCTCTTAACTTCAAAGAACCAATCTGGGTTGAGGCAGAAATCAGTCAATGCAACGAATCCAAGGGCAATTACTACATAGACCTTATTCATAAGGATGTGGATTCCGATCAAGTTACTGCTAATGCTCAGGCGAACCTATGGCTAAGCAGTTTTAAATTTATCAAACGCAAGATAGGAGTTGTAATTCATGAGCTTCTGCAGGAAGGCAGAACTGTTCGATTGAAATGCAAGGTGGACTTTCATGAGCGCTACGGGCTTAAGCTTGTTGTAGAAGACATAGATCCTAATTACACGTTTGGTAGAATAGAACTCCAACGACAAGAAATCATAAATAGACTTCAAGAAAAGGGGCTCTACACCTTGAATAAGGAGACTGCCCTTCCTGATGTAATTCAGCGCATAGCATTGATCACATCTTCTCGGGCGGCAGGTTATAAAGACTTTAAGGCACATCTTGAGGCTAATTCATATGGCTATCAATATTTCATTGACATATATGAGTCCAGCATGCAAGGACAACATGTCGAGCGAGATTGCTTAGCTGCAATAGAGCTGGTACTTAATAAACCTCAAGAATTCTATGACGCTGTAGTGATCCTCAGAGGAGGAGGAAGTAAGCTAGACCTATCGGCATTTGACAATTTTAATGTTTCAGCGGCAATCGCAAGATCTCAAATCCCTTTCGTCATCGGTATCGGGCATGAAATCGATCAAAGTGTAGTAGATCTCGTATCCAAACTGTCCCTTAAAACACCAACCGCAGTAGCTGATCTCCTCATTGAAAAAATGCTCCACTATGAATCTCAGATGCTCCAGAAGTATCAATATATCGCTACTCAAGCTGGGCAATATCTGCAAGTCGAGCTCAGCGCTATAGAGTTAGTCCAACAAGCTATGATGAACAGATCTACCCAAATCATCAATAAAGAAAATCAATCTCTGGACATGGCAACTCTGTTTATCCAAAATGGCGCAGACAAACTTATCAGCCATGCTCAAAATAGCCTGGATCTCTTATCTGCGAAAATTGATGGCTTTAATCCATCTAAGATTTTAGAGAGAGGATTTGCACATATCAAAGTTGATGGAAAAACAGTGAGCAGAGCGAATGCTCTAAAGACAGGTCAAGAGATAAATATCACATTCGCAGATGCCCAAAAAACTGCCAAAGTATTATAAGTAAGCTATGTCTAAGAAAATAAGCTATACCAAAGCCAAAGAGCAGCTCGATCAGATAATCAATGACCTTGAAAATGATCAGATAACTATTGATGAACTTGCAAAAAAAGTTAAGGAGGCCAAGCAACTCATAGAACTATGCAAACAAAAACTTCGCAATACTCAAGAGGAGTTAAGTGCTCCTAACTCCGAGAATTAGATTGATTAAATCTCGTCAGAACTCCTTGAAGTTTAGACTTCAAGGTAAAACCAGAAATGTTCTTATCATGTAGTGCCATATAACTTAAGGTAATTGCAAATGGCAACAGCAACATTACAGGAAGCCACGCTGCCTCTATATCATTAAGAGTACCACTTCTCAACAATTTTTCTCCTGTGATATACGTCATGATAAACGTAATATAAAAGCCTATTGCAATCAATAATGGAAATCCAAAACCGCCCTTGCGAACTATCGCACCAGCTGGCCCACCGATAAATAGGAATATCAGACAGACTACAGCCCAAGCAAATTGCTGGTGATATTTCAAATTAGCAAATTTCATGTATCTGTGCTTAGCCTGATAGTCATTATGACGATTGACACTATTATCCCGAAGTACTTTTGCAGTTTTAATGGCTTTATCTAACATTGACTTTTGCTCATTAGTCTTAAGCATTTCTAAGATTGTCTCGTCACTAGGAGATATGTCAAGCATGTTAATGACAGGTTTGGGAGTTCTTTTAAAGTGTTTGATGCGTGATTTATCGTCTGATTTCATCACTGTAGTAATCTTTGATGCTTTCTTTTTGTCGAGTAGGTTCTTTTTGGGCTTATCATCTACAACCAGATTGGAGGGGTTCGTGTTTCGAAGGCCGACGCCTCCCTTTTCTTCTAGTTCTTCTTCGTGTCTATCCTGAGCGATCTGGGAGTAAGGTTTAACTAACTTACCGAATGGATGCATGCTTCGTTCCTTCTTGTACCTTACTTCTTGAGCAATTGAATCTTGAAAATCATCTAGCTGCCAGAAGGTAAGAAAGTCTAGTTTTTTATCCTGGACAGAGATGACATTGAGATTTATCAATTCTGATAGTTTGAACACTTTGCGCAATCCGTTGAAGTTCACTCGGCTCACAGGTCTTCCAGGAAGATTAAACTTATTATCATCCTGTACAGCCGACTCAGATCGAATTTCTTTGAGTTGATAGCCATCTTCTAACTCCATGATCAGATACTTCTGATCTGCGGTAGTATACATCTCACCACGCTTGGCGGCTATTAAGTTGACTAACGTTTTGTCCGAATCATTGTGATCATATATTTTAATGCCCTCTACAGTGCGACCATCTTCATACTTCTTATCGATCCATATAGAGTAATTATTAAATTCTCTATTAAACACCTTCTCATCAAAACCAAAGGTTAATTTATTGGTCTTCATAGATTTAATCTTAGTGTCAAACAATTCTTTGGCAGTTGGTTTGATGAAATTAGAAGCAAATAGAGAAAGTAACATGGTAAAGATTGCTACTGCCAAGCCAGGGCTTAAGATTCTGATTAGTGATACCCCAGAACTCTTAATTGCAGTAAGTTCATAGCGTTCAGCCATTCCGCCATAGATCATTACACTAGACAATAAAACTGTTAAGGGAAGTGCGAGCGGGATCAAAAACAAACTCAAGTAAGTCAACAATTCGATAAAATCGAATACGCCATAACCTTTTCCGAGTAGATCCTCAATCTCTTTCCAGAGTTTTTGCATCACTAAAACAAAGATTACCAGAAAGAAGGATAGCAGGTAAGGACCCAAAAATCCTTTAAGAAAAAGCCTATCCAATACTTTAATGCGCAAAGCCTTTGATAATTTTGGTTCAAATCTGTAACAAAGCTACGTGGAAATCCGTCTACCAGACAAATACCCAAGTAATAACGACATGCTGCAAGCCATCATGCCTATTAAAGATAAATTATATCGATATGCCTTGCGCATCTTAGGCAATCCGATGGCAGCGGAAGATGTAGTACAAGAGGTATTCATAAAGATCTGGAAGAAGCGCGAAGAGGTTCAAGAAATTGAAAATAAGGAGGCTTGGTGTATGACTGTTACACGCAATCTTGCACTAGATAAGTTGAGAAAGAAAAAGTATCATCATGAATCCGTAGAAGAGCACTACTCACTTAAGGATTCGGCGATGGATCCAGCTGAACTGATACAGAGCAATGACATTATGAAACGGATACGACAAGCAATTGATAGGCTTCCTAATGATCAGAGGCAGGTGGTGCACTTGAGAGATGTAGAGGGATACAAATACAAAGAAATAGCGGATATAACTGGATTAACCATCGAGAAAGTAAAAGTCTATCTACATAGAGCTAGAATAGTATTAAGAAAACAATTAGCAAATATCGAACGATGAACGATATAGAAGCAAAAGAACTACTTGATAAATACTGGGCTGCGGAGACAAGTCTCGCTGAAGAAGCTGCGCTAAAGGAACACTATAGGCAGATACCATCTGGGCATAACCCAGAAGGACTGCTCTTTGAGTATTTTGATCAAGAGAAATCACAGGAATTATCACGGCCGATAACTGTACAGAAACAACCGGCTAAAGTCATCTCTCTGATCCGTAAATCTATGGTAGGCGTGGCTGCCGCAGTAGTTTTGTTCGCCGCTATAACGATGATGAAACCTGGGGCAAGCAACCATAAAATGGTTGATGATCCAGAGCAAGCTCTCGAAGTTACAATGACGGCACTGGGGTTTTTAAATGGATCAATCGATCGTAGCCAAATGGCAGTAAAAGATGGATTATCTCAATTTGACAAAACAAGGATTTTTACATTTTATCGCACTAAACAAATTTGAATTATTAATTAGAAATTATAATAAACATGAAAAATATAATCACTTTAATTCTTGCCTTATTGCTGACCTCATCAATGATGTTTGGTCAATCTCTTAACTCATTCTTTAATGATCTTGAAGATCGTGATGACGTTGCAATTGTATCAGTCAATAAAGAGATGTTTAAGTTGTTTGCGGCCATGGATATAGATGTGGATGGCGCAGATGTCAAAGAAATGGTCAAAGACATCAACAGCCTAAAAATCTATATCCAAGAGGAGAATGCTGACTATGAAGTTTTTAAGCAAGCACGCACATTGGCACAGTCATCATCGATGTCTGAGCTAATCTCTGTCAAAGACGGCAGCGAGCGAGTTTATCTTTACACTGATAAAACTGATGGAGATAAGTATGTAGAGAATCTATTATTAATGGTGAGGGAACCAGATCAAAATGTCTTCATCAGGCTTGATGGAAAGGTAAATCTGGACGACCTATCTAAACTTACAGATAACATAGGAATAGACGGCCTGGAGCACCTAAAGAAAATCGATAGATAAATAGCATATCACCAGAATAATATGAGGCTCATTTCCCAAAGTGAGCCTCTTTTTTATGCCTTATATTCGCAGATATGATTATTACATATGTCATCATCGGATTGACCTGTCTGATTAGCTATTACTGCCTAAATAATAGAGCCCTGTTTAATGAGCTATCTCATAATCCTTATATGGAGGTTCAGCGCGGTCAGTACTACAGAGTGTTATCTGGAGGATTCTTGCATGGGAGTATGATGCACTTAGGAATTAATATGTATGTCCTTTATCAGTTCGGAGGATTTATAGAGGAGTACTTCTCCTATAGGTTTGGATCTTTAGGGCCTACCTTATATATAAGCTTTTATGTGGCCGCAATCATTTTTGCAAACTTAGGCTCCTTGGTCCGTCATCAGAACAATCCTGGTTTTAGTAGCATAGGTGCTTCTGGAGTTACTTCTGCGCTGATTTTATTCTACGTGTTTTTTGATCCGTGGCAGATGTTTGTATTTCCACCTTTACCGGCCATTGTTTTGGCAGTGCTTTACATCGGTTATTCTCATTGGGCTTCTTATCAAAGTGGCAACAGAATAGATCATCAAGGCCACCTATGGGGAGCTCTATTTGGAGTATTGTTCGTCGTGGTTTTTGATCAAGGCCTGTTCTCAAGCTTCCTCGAGAAGTTAATGACCCTACCGTTCTAATTTGTTAGTGTTTATATAGCACACATATTAATTTAACATATATTTGTATACAATTGACTGCGTGTCAGTTATAGTTAACATATATATATAATTTGTCTTACCTACTCGCTAATCATCTATTGGGTGTTTTTGTTCGTACGTCATTAATACTCATTTTAATTCTCTTGGCTTTAAATATTTCGTTTGGGCAAGATCAAGCTCGAGCTGTATATCTTATTGAACAGGGCTATACTGATCTCATCGAGAATCTTGCAGATATCAATGCGGACATTCGGAGCACCTCGGATAGACAGATAGCTGCCGAACTCAAATTCGCAAAGAAAGAATTGATTGATGATTTTGTTGAGGGACCGTATCGCATCTTTCAAAGTAAAAGTACGATTAAGAATAGCGGACAAAAACGATACATAAATCACTACCTGTCATCTACGTCTCACCATAGGATTGATCAAGTTGCCATAACTATATCAGAGGTAATTAATGATGACGCAGGTTTACGGGTTGCATTTATACAAAAGGGAGTTCAAAGATTTGAACAAGAGATTATGGCGATCTTTACTTATCGAGATGGGGAATTACTCATAAGTCATCTGACCGATTTAAGTAATATTGCTGCTATTCATAGCACTAGTGTTGATTCGGGTTCTAACAAACTAGGTCAGATAGCAATACCAGCAATTGAAGTAGATGTAACTCCCGAATCTGTAGATCATATAACATTAAGGGGTACTATACTTAACCCTATAGATCAAGGAACATTGTCATTGGAGAGATTAGGACAGGAACCTTATGAGATATATTTAAATGAAGACCATTCATTTACAACAATCCTGTCGTCCGACAGTAATCACTCGATAGACATTAGCCTCGTGTATCATTATGGAACTAAGTTTATACAACTTCATAAGAACATTGTAACGGTTACCGACCAACCGATCTTTAGTGTTCCAGCTCAAGTTTCCGTGATGGATAATCCTGCAGAAACTGACGATCATGAGTAGCAATTATTGAAGTCATTTTGGACTCTATAGATAAGTCGTAGATGAGTTTCATAACTAATTCTGTGTTTTCTTCGCTTAAGTAAACCGTTGGATGTTCGGCGATTAGTAGCTTAGGATTTTTGATCAGAGCAGCACCTATGCAGACTAATTGTTTCATTTCTTCTGACAATTTCTTTATAGGCGTGTGGAGGACTGAGTTTAAACCTAGTCGATTAGTCCAGCCGTCAATAGATCTATTGATTTTATCAGATGCCACTCCTTGTGCCAATAGAATGGTCTCATAGGTCTCCTCGAGATTCATCAGATTGGGCAATGCGCCGATTGGAATTACCAAGCCCATCTCTTTTCTTAATTCAGCTAATTCATTGTTAGATATGGATGATAATTCTCTCCCAAGAATATGTGCTTGCCCTGCTCGCAATTTATGCATGCCATAGATGCTCTTGAGGAATGTACTTTGTACGGGACTGTTTGCACTAACAATCATGCAAAATTCACCCTCACTTATATCTATTGAGATTTTGGCTGAGATACCCTCTAATGATACATTTCTATAGTCTAATATCTTCATGCAGTTTCAATGATTAGGGCATCAGTCCGCAATATAGAATTATCATTTATTATCTGTTTAAAATAAGTCTAAAGAAATCAAGCACCATATCTATACCTTACTTAATGCCTTATTTTTGTTTCAAATATTGATTTGTGAAAAAGACCCACTTGATAGCACTATTAGTAATGTTAGTCGGCGGCACAGCACTTGTTCTATCGTCTAAGGACCTTAGCACATATGCTACCTTTGAGATAGCCACTAAGTCGAAATCGAAATCAAAAATAGTAGGTCAATTATCACTTACTGATCCAATAATCTACGATCCAGAAGTTGATGCCAATGAGTATAGCTTTTATATGGTAGATCAAGATGGCACTAAAAAGAAGGTGGTTGTCAAAGAAGCGATCAAGAGAGACTTTGAGAAATCAGAACAGATTGTTGCAACTGGCCGTATGAACGAAGCAGGTGAATTTGAGGCATCTGAAGTATTGCTCAAATGCCCATCAAAGTATAAAGACGAAGAGCTAGCCCTCAGGAATACAGCTGGTTAAACTCCATGGAAGAAATCAAATATATCGGGGAGTCATTATGGTTAGGACAGCTCGGTCATTTCCTCTTACTGCTTAGTTTTGTCGGTTCCCTATTCAGTGCATTCAGCTATTATAATAATATAAAGTCTGACGACAATATCTGGCGCACAATGGGTCGTGCTGGATATATCATCCATGGCATATCTCTGTTTGCCGCAATCGGATTGATTTTCTATGCGATGGTCAATCAAATGTTCGAATACCATTATGTCTGGCGCACTGTTTCTGATGTGCTGCCTATGCAATATATCCTATCGGCATTTTGGGCGGATCAGGAAGGTAGTTTCATGTTATGGATGTTTTGGCATGTGGTATTAGGATTGGTGCTAATTAGGACAGCTGGAAAGTGGGAATCTTCTGTCTTAACAACTTTAGCCCTGATACAAGCAGGAATCGGAAGTATGCTCATTGGCCTTTACCTACCTTTCAGTGAAGAAATGTCTATCGGTAGCAGTCCATTTATCTTGATAAGAGATGTTTTGGAGGCACCAATTTTCAGCAATGCGGACTACCTGACTCTCATCAAAGGTAAAGGGCTTAACCCCTTGCTGCAGAACTACTGGATGACTATTCATCCTCCAGTTCTCTTTTTAGGTTTTGCTTCGTTGGCCATACCATTTTGCTATTCTATTGCGGGTTTATCACTCAGAGACCACCAAGGTGTTATGAAATCAGTTATGAGATGGGCTTTATTCTCAGGATTTATATTTGGCTTAGGTATCCTAATGGGATCTGCTTGGGCGTACGAAGCATTGACTTTTGGTGGTTATTGGGCATGGGACCCTGTTGAAAACTCTTCGTTGGCGCCATGGTTATTGATGCTTGCTGGCATACATACCAATCTGATCACTAACAGTACTGGACGGGCATATAGATCCACCTATATTTACTACATTCTTGCCTTTGTATTCGTGGTATATAGCACATTTCTTACGCGTAGTGGCATTCTTGGTGAAACTTCAGTACATGCCTTTACAACTATGGGTTTAGAGACTCAGCTTGGATCATTCATGGGATTCTTCATCCTATTAGGCCTATTCAAGTATGTCTATAATATGCAATCCATACCGACGCCCGCTCAGGAGGAAGAATTGTTTAGTCGAGAATTTTGGATGTTCATTGGGGCATTAGTACTTCTGTTTTCAACACTACTTATGACGATTTCTACGTCTTTGCCGGTGTATAATAAAATAGTAGAGCTCTTTGATCCTGAATACATCGGAAAGGTCATCGAGGATCAAGTAGAACATCATAATCGGTTTCAGATTTGGATTGGTGTCTTTATTGGATTGCTAAGTGGGCTTGCTATACTACTGAGATATAACGCGTTAAACTGGGCTTCATACAAGTCAAAAGCATTTGCCCATATAGGCATAGTTGCAATAATATCTGCTGTACTTAGCTTTCTGATCGGGGGACAATTGGTGCGGCCCACATGGCAGCATCAAGTATTCTTGTTTGCAGGTTTGTTTACGCTTATTGCTAATCTCGATTATATCATCACCTTCATAAAAGGGAACCTCAAGACTAGTGGTGCCTCATTGTCGCATATGGGGTTTGGGATACTGATCATCGGTATGCTATTCTCTGGGCTTAACCAGAAAACCATATCGGAGAACCCGTTTGTGACCAGAGATTTTCTACAAGGAGAAGGGGCTAGGAAAGCGATTATTCTAATTAAAGATGAACCATTTCTGACATCTAATTACTACATCAATTATGTTGGAGACACATTAGTCAACAACCTGAAATCCTATCAACTTGATTTTAGGGAAGTAGATCGAAACAATCAAACTATCTCGGAGTTTTCAACGTTTCCGTCAGCTATCTACTCCACAGATTTTACTAAGATCGAAGCAGTAAATCCTGGGACGAGCCATAATGTAACATATGATGTCTTTACCCAGGCATCACCACCACCCCATCTACAGAGCCTTGAGAATGCGCAGATGGCCGAAGACTCTCTGAAGTACTTGTCATATCTAATTAATTCAGGAGACACAATTAAGGAAGAAGCTTATTCTGTCGAAGTAATAGACTTTGATTTCGATCATGAATTTGATCGAGAGCAGTTTGCAGATATAGATGATTATGACTTTACTGTTGCTGCTCATATTAGAGTAACTGATAATAGAAGTAAGAAGATCTATGAAGTTTATCCTGGACTTGGCGTAAGGGACGCGCTCATTTTTACATTGCCTGAAGTAATAGATCCATTAGGAATCAAGCTAAAATTAAATGAAGAGAGCTTCAAAGATCTGTTCACTGAGGAGAGTGCTTTAGATTATGAAAACATCAATCTTAAGTTGGGTGAATCCATCAAAATTGGTGACCAACTTATATCGCTCAATGGATTTGATAGATCGCCAGTACATCCCAATTATGAGCCACAAGATGGGGACATCGCTGTAGGTGCTCAAATAAGTGTTATCAGGAAGAATAAAGAAGCTGTTCATATCAACCCTATCTATATCATCCAGAATCTACAGCCATTCAGCATAAAGGACTACAACGCAGAATTAGGAATTCATGTACGATTCAGTCATATAGAGCCCTCAACTGGCCAGATGACCTTCGCGATAGCCTATGATAAACGCAGTGAAGAACCAATCGAACTATTGATCGCCGAAGACGTCCCACGTTCAGATATCTTAATTGTTCAAGCAGATGTCTTTCCAGGAATCAACTTAGTCTGGGTTGGAACTATAATGATGCTCATAGGCCTCTTCCTGAGCCTCCTATTCAAACACAAAAGCCCAAGACCAATTTCCGTATAGTGCAAAACTCTTTACACTTTAGCCATTTCTCGCTCTCAATTATGTGGTATCACTAAAGTTCGTGCGACTTATAGATGTAACCACTTAGTATTTTTTTTAAAGAGCTTAATTTATCCATTTAGATTTCATCCATAGGTCGCTATTTCTTAACGCCTATAGATTAAATCCTAGAGTCGCCGATCTTTCGGTGACTCTTTTTTTTGCCTTATACTTACCTGAGATATAGCCTAAGAAGATTAGGTCTTACATGACTATCAGTGTAAGCTATTGCGCAGTTAGAATGTTTTTATAATCCATACATGTGGTATCACTAAAGTTCGTGCGACTTATGGATGTAACCACTTAGTATTTTTTTAAGAGCTTAATTATCCATTTAGATTTCATCCATAGGTCTCTATTTCATAACACCTATAGATTAAATCCTAGAGTCGCCGATCTTTCGGTGACTCTTTTTTTTTGCCTTGTTGAAGCAGGAATGTATCATTGGCGCATTTTCGCGTACTACCACACTCCCTATAAATAACACGAGGAAGCGCAGAACCAGAAAATAATTGTCTGCTACTTTTCAATATACCAACTAATAGTAAGATGAGATACATGCAGCTAACTTGTATCACGTTAGAAGAGCGTAACACAAAATAATCAGCTTTTGGGCACCCGATTAATAGATTTATAGACTTATTACAATTAAGGATCTATTGATCATATTATTGAGCCACTGATAATTGTTATGAGTGGCTCTTTTTTGTTTAGATCATCCGTAATGAGATAATGAATTATGTAAGCTATTGAGCATAAGTTGATTTAACGTTTATTCCGTGTGTGTGGTCATTGAAATATTACGATATTCATGATGTAAACCTTTAGTAATATATATTCGACCAATGATAAGTTCTAAGTAAGCAGAAAAACACTTCCAAGAACATATCTATGAGCTGTCTCACTTGTGTGGCGGCTCTTTTTGTTTTTATATCTTGAGGTCAATCCGATAACAGAGTATTGACAGAAATTGTAATCATCGGCACTGGGAATGTAGCGACTCAATATTGCTACAACTTTGAGAATCATAAGAATACATTGTCCTATGAGGTCTATGCCAGATCATCGACTCAGCTCCAATTTCATAATGTCACAATAAGTGTAGAGACTGATATAAGCAATATTAATCAACAGGCAGACCTTTACTTGATATGTGTTAGCGATGATTCAATAGAACTTGTAGCCGCTGAGTTAAACAAGCTTGCTATCTCTGATCAAGCCATAGTGGCCCATACTTCTGGTACTAAGACATTGGGCATATTAAGCGGTTACCAAAACTATGGGGTGCTCTATCCACTACAGACATTAAGGAAAGAAAACCCTATTTCATTTAAAGATGTTCCATTGTTAATCACAGGTAGCGATTCAAGAACAGAGAACTTCCTCGCTTCAATTGCCTCGAAAATTAGCGATCGGATAACTATATGTACAGATGATTATCGCTCTAAGTTACATCTCCCTGCTGTGGTGGTTAATAATTTTGTCAATCATCTCTATCACATGGCGTTTGAGTATTGTCAAAGGCAAAATGTGGATTTCAGTTTGCTAATGCCATTGATTCTTGAAACCGTCCGAAAAATTGATAAGGATTCTGATCCTGCCGACTTGCAAACTGGGCCTGCCAAACGAGATGATCAATTGACGATCCAAAAGCATCTTAAGATATTGCAAGGGTTGCACATGGACCCAGAGCTCTATATAGCTCTGACAAAAAGTATTATCAGTACACATACATCGTCTTAATGAGAATTATAAAAGAGTGGAATACTCACGGTTGGAAGTATACCATGTTTTATCATAACAATCGATATACGCTAAAAGTAGAAAATGGCTCTACAGAGCAAGTGTTTAAACTGGGAGACCTTAATGATGATCCCTCAGCTAAAATCCAGTTATTAAGTTCCGACAAGAGCTTTCAAAAACAATTCGAGACTGTCTTTAACACTCAAGAAAGTATGAAGCTTGATATACTCCACTCTTTAAGGACTTCTGAAGACGAGGATGAGTTTGACGATATTATCTAGTATCCACTCATCTTTGCGAATCTATTCAAATGATAGGAGTAGTTGCCAAATAGTGCAATGGCTACTCTCGCTCTTTTCAAAAAGAAGCCAATTTCCTCGTCATCGGTCATCCCAATTCCTCCGAACATCTGTACGCCTTCATTAGTGGCTAGTTGGGCGACCTTCGCTGTTTTAGCTTTGGCCATACTGCAGATTGCTGTTGCCGTAATCTCTTCGTCTTGTAGGGCATCAACCGCTCTTAATACAAGACTTTTGGCAACTTCTATTTCTCCGTACAAATCCGCCGCACGGTGTTGCAATCCTTGAAAACTTCCGATGACACGATCAAACTGTCTCCGTTCTTTAATATATTCAACAGTTCGCTCAAATGCCTCGGTCATTAATCCGATCAATTCAGAACTCAGCAACAGAGAGGCACAATTAGTAGTATAGCTAACAATTGACTTTCCTTTGCCCACAGACAATATCTGTTCGTCAGAGACTACTACATTATCTAAGCTGACAGAGCTATAGTATCTACTATCCATAAAGAAGCCTTTAGTGATCGTTACACCAGTTGTACCAGCAGGTACTAATACGACCTCTACTCCACTCGGTCCATTGCATGCCACTAAAAAATGACTGGCAACATGAGCATCGACTACCATGGTCTTTTCACCAAATAAAACACCACCGCTCAACTGTGCTTTGTTTCCTTTTGGGTTATATGATTCTCCCTCCTGTATGGCTATTGCGATTGGAATGCCATTAGCAACACTCTCTGAAAGTAACTCCTTATGAGATTGTCCCCCATACCTCTGTATAATCAATCCGGATAGAAGGCTACTAAATAAAGGAGAGTTGGACAATGTCCGTCCGCATTCCTCCATTATAATATTAAGGCCCTTCAAGCCAAAATCTAATCCTCCCAAGTCTTCAGATAAGGCAGTAGAGGGCCATCCCATTTCTACCATAGCTTTCCACAGATCATCAGAATATCCTAACTCGCTTTCCTTATCTCTCAATTCCCTAACCAATGCTACAGGAGCACCTTTCAGCAAGTCTTTAGCAGAGCTTTTTAAAAATTCTTGCTCCTCTGTTAATACGTATCCCATTTCTCTATTTATGATGATGGTAGACCTAAGATATGCTTGGCCACAATGTTTAATTGAATTTCGCTGGTTCCTCCCTCTATGGAGTTTCCTTTTGTTCGGCAGAATTGTCTCGCCAGTTTCCCTTCATTGAAATCGTCACCATCCCACGCTAGAGCCGCACGCCCTCCACACTTCAATCTAAGCTCATACTTCGACTTGTTTAGTTCTGATCCATAGTATTTCATGAATGATGATTTGGCACCTATAGGCTGACCGGCTTTCATCTCTTGATTGTAGCGATCAAGTGTAAACTTAAAGCCTGCTGCATCCATCTCCCACTCTGCTATCATATGCCGTAGCATTGGGTCATTGAGCATGCCGTTGCTATCTAATCCAACCTCTTTCTTAGCATAGTATGAGATCGGCGTCATTACATCTGAATCAGCTGCACCTGCTATACTTGCACGTTCATGGGTTAGCAAATACTTGGCTACTGTCCATCCTGCATTTTCATCGCCTATCACATTGTCTTTAGGAACTCTGACATTATCAAAAAAAGTCTCGCAAAATGGGGACTTCCCACTTATCAATTTGATAGGTCTTGTCGTAACGCCCTTGGTTAACATATCGATCAATAAAAACGTTATGCCTATCTGCTTTTTAGAGGAGTTATCTGTCCTCGTTAATGCAAATATCTTATCCGCTTGATCCGCATAAGAAGTCCACACCTTCTGGCCGTTGATGATATAGTGATCGCCATCTGATCGTGCCGATGTCTGCAAATTAGCCAAGTCTGAACCAGCACCAGGTTCTGAATATCCTTGACACCATCTGATCTTCCCTTTGATAATACCTGGTAAATGCTCTGCTCTCTGTTCCTCACTGCCAAATTTCAACAATGCGGGGCCGAGCATCCAAATACCAAAACTCAACAAAGGTGATCGACAGCCTAATCGCTGCATTTCTTTGTTTAGAATCACACCTTCTTGTTTAGATAGTCCGCCGCCCCCGTATTGTGAAGGCCATGTCGGTGTGGTCCAACCTTTATCAGCCATAGCATGAAACCATTTCTCCTGATCTTCACTTGTAAATGAGGCATTGCGACCGCCCCAATAAGCATCTTTCTCATCCTTTATCGGGGATCGCATAGATTGAGGACAACTGGTCTCTAAAAAATCGACAACCTCCTCTCTAAAATGGTCTAAGGACATAAGTGTGAAATTTCCAGCAAGTTATAGGAGACTATTATTTATATAGAGACAATTCCATACTCTTAATTGGCATAATCATGACTGAATCTATCTTGGGGGAACCCAAACAGCTCAAGATTCTACCAGCTCGTGCTCCAGTCGCTCGAGAGATTTACCTTTTGTCTCGGGCATATAAAATAGGACAAATAGTAACTGAAGAATCATGAAACAAGCGAAGATGAGAAAAATGGGATACGGATTGTCTCTGAAGACACCATATTCAGAATCTAAAAAAGTTGGTGTTATCATCGTTATGATCGCCGCGAACACCCAATGTGTCCCTGTACCCCAAGACTGTCCAGATGCTCTCACTCTGGTTGGAAAAATCTCTGATATGAATACCCATATCACAGCTCCTTGTCCTATGGCATGTGAAGCAACAAAGACGCATATAAATGTGATCAACAGGATTGGAGACAGTGCGGCATAGAAGCAATAGGAAACCATCAGTAAACTAATGATATACCCTATAGACCCCCATATCATAAGCTTCTTGCGTCCTAGCCTATCAATCAGATACATACCTAACAAAGTAAAAATCAGATTTACCGCACCTATCGAAATAGAACTTCCTAATGATTCTTTTGCTGCGAGTCCTGCTCGTTCTAATATCTCAGGGGCATAGTACAGAACGAAGTTGATACCTGACAACTGATTAAAGAAGGCCACCAAAAAAGCTAACATCAATGGTTTGGAATATCTCTTGCTAAATACTCCCCGAGAGGCAACTGCGAGTGATGACCTCATTTGTAATATGAGCTTGTCTACGTCACCTATATGTAACTTCTGTAGTACTTGTCTGGCAGCAGATTCATCTTTTCGATAGAGCAAAAGCCATCTTGGACTATTAGGAACAGTTAAGACGAATATGCTGTATAAGATCGCAGGAATTGCCTCAACACCTAACATGAAACGCCAATCATAGACTCCACCTACTCCCTTCAACAAATAATTACTGAAGAATGCGACAAAAATGCCAAAGACGATCATGAATTGGTATTGTGTTCCAATACGGCCTCTGTTCTGTGCTGTAGTTACTTCAGCAAGATATATAGGGACAGTGACACTTGAGGCACCAACTCCTAAACCACCAATAAATCTGAAAAACGAGAATGAATAGGGATCCCATGCAAATGCTGACCCCAAAGCCGAAGCAGCATACAGGAGACCGATATAAAATAGTGTTTTTTTTCTGCCTAACCTGTCAGTAGGGATTGCTCCGAATAATGAACCTAAAACAGTTCCCCATAATGCCATTGACATGATGAATATGCCATGAAATGCAGGGCTTGTATTCCATAGCTCCTTTATTGGTTGATTAGCTCCAGAAATAACAACCGTATCAAAGCCAAATAAAAAACCTGCTAATGCAACTATTAATGTCCAATTTGCGTGTTTTTTCATTAGCTCATTCTATATTCAGAAATCCTTGTCGTTACGATTAACCTCATTACAATTCACACAATAAAACAAATACTTCTTTGAAAGACATTGATGCTTAGCAGGTTATGGCTATAGATCTATAAGATTACTTGCCGATCTCTTTAATTCCCAAGTCTCTCACTAAGTGATTACCCACTTTCTCGCCTTGAATCTGCCCCTCGGTAATGGCAGGCATATAGTGAATTCCTCCATACAACCTGCTGATGGCGGCTTCTTCGGCAGCTTCCTTAAATGAATTAAAATTTCTTACTGGTAGTCCATATTTCAATTCAACATCGTCTCTATACTCAAACGAATCTCCAAACATGGCAGTCAACACTGTAGCAGCGGAGGTAGAAATCACACTATGTCCACTGGTGTGCTCTGGAAACGGTGGAGTCTGTAACACTGGTGTCCAGCTCTCATCAATGTGCTCATTAATGATCGTTTCTGGTCTAACTAATGAGGATCTATACTTCTCATCCCAACATGATATAAATGCATCAAACAATGCCAAAGAAACGTAGGTAGAGACTTTTATGGAGTTGTCCAAATCTAGTTGAGCAGTTTCAGAGGCAATATTGGAAATACCCATCCAGTGTCCTCCTGGAGTTATCTTCTTAGTAGCAAACATCATGTGACCAGTCTGATTCATCACAAATGGATTACAATCCCAGAAACTCGCAATCTCTCTTTCTTCCTCTGTAATATTTAATACGGTATTGTAGACTTCCTCTGTTCTGGTTCTAAACTCGGTTCCTTTCGCTAAATCAAACTTCGGTGGTGGAGCAATTTTATATTGAGAGGCAGAATCCAACACCATTGTTCTTATAGCATTCCAGTGGGGTTCTATACCCTCCATGTAGGCAGGAGGTGTAGGTTGCCATCTAGAAGGAGTGTCGTCAAGAGAATATTTAGGATAAGATCTCGTCTCTTTATAATTATCCTTATCGGCCCACTCAAGGATGTGATTAGCAACCATAGAACCATATGCATCAGAAGCATTCGTTACGCTCTTCGGCACACCGATAGAATCTAATTCATTGAGATAACTTGCCTTGGCATCCAGTATTCTGTCTTCTGAAAATATGAGTGCTTTAGAGACCTCATAAAAGGCTACAATAGACGCTATTTCAAATATGACATCGGTTGTATCCAAGCTGGATGTAACAGGCGTAAGGCCATTTAACGTATGCGCTAGAGATGCTGATGTATCATTATCCTGAATCATGGTTTCGTAAGCGGCTATACAGGGATAGCTATAGACTCTACTGGCCACAGGAGGAGAAAATATATCATGAACAATAACATCTGTCAGTCCATCTAAGGCTTCATAGAAATATTTTGGATTCTGAGCAACTTGATAATACTCACTTTTGTCCACCGGTGGTTGGCAAGAGTTGAATAAAATGATCACTGTCATGAAGAGCACCCAATTCGCAATTGATCTCAGCATCATATTTATCGATATTTAGGTCGATTTACTAATAATATATAAAAGAGCAAAATGCCTAAATAAATTTCCATTACAATTGACCTGTTTCAATGTACTTTTTAATAGACATATATACCCCTATACTCCAGCCAAATCTATCTTGTAATGGATATTCTCCTCCTGCGCCACTCAGATTTAAATCTTCTACATTGTACTTCTCAACAAACTTTCTGTTTTCATCAAAAACCTTTTCAATCAATCTTACCCATCGATAGGCAATTTCGGATGCTAAGTCTTTATACCCATAATTATGTAGTCCTTTGATTGTGGTCCACTGAAGTGGAGCCCAACTATTTGGCGCATCCCATTGCTCACCCGAATTAACCGTTGTTGTTCTGACTCCTCCAGGAGCTAAAAATTTATGCTCAATCATCGAAGCAACTGCTGCAGCTTGTGTACTGTCTGCAAGCTTATACGTAAGTGGAAAAACTCCTGCGAGCGTCAATTAATTAGTTTGTTTAGCTCTGACATAATTATAATCTACATAGTAACCTAACTCCTTATTCCAAAAGTAGGAATTGAATTTTAATTCGCTTGCTATACAATGAAGTAGATAAATCCGATAAATTATCATCAATCAGAAAACGTTCGTACTCAACTAGTAGACAGTTGAGATCAACAGGAAGTATATGGCTAGTTTGTATGGTATTAAGATGATCCCCATCCAACCACCGAGAACTAAAGTCCCATCCCTACTATTTTCAATTTATAATCAAATGAAATATTTATCTCTGTCTAACCTCAATAGACTACATTATCTAAGCTAATTGATAAAGGAGCACTGAATGTTAAGAGAGCATCTAAGAATCTAAACATTATTCTACTTGATTTAACTTGAATAATCGGGGTTTTTCATTGTTGATAAGCGCCAAAATGCGAGTTTCATTCTTATGAGTCATGAGATGCAAATCCCTGACTACGCCACTCAGATCAAGACCTGAAGCCTCTGAAGAAATCATTTTCAGCTTACCGTTTTGATTCTCGAGAT
>CAZAXY010000056.1:0-22729 GCA_964489125.1 uncultured Saprospiraceae bacterium | reverse complement strand
TGACAGCACCTCCTAGCATTAACATGTTTCCTCCCCAAGCGTGATCCGAGCCACCTGTATTGGATGTCAAGGTCCTGCCAAAATCTGAAATCGTTAAGACCGTAACTTGATCTCTCAGGCCTAATTCTCCTAATGCGATGTATAAATCATCAAGCGCTTTATCCAATTGGGCAAGCTTAGTCTGTTGTGCCATGATTACTTCGTCATGATGATCCCAACCGCCGAAAACAGTAAAAAACATCTGTCGGTTGGCGCCTAAGAGATTTTGTACACTGATGACATCAGATATCATCCTCATATCTTGTGACAGTCGGAATGGATCAAAGTCATGAGTGAATCCAGGTCTCCGGCTCAGCGCAGACTGAAATATCTCCAAGCTCTCAAATGTTTGTTTGGTTAAATCACCATAGGTGCTCTGAAAGATATTAGCATAAGTCTGCTCAACTATATTTTGGATAGCGTTATTGCGAAGTTCTGACATCGCACCAGATCTCGGCCAGTTGGGTGGAAGGTTTTCAATGCCTAAATCTTGTACTTGATTACCTATCGCATATTCTACTACTTGATTACCTGCTTGAAATCGGTTGCGACCAGCGAGAGAGATATTCATAGAAACCTCATCAATCGTGTTCATATCTCTGAGGATGTCTGCCATCCTACCGCCTACACCTACAGCACTTCTGTCTTGAGGAACAGAGGTCTGCCATTGCATTATCTGATCTGAATGGCTGTACAATCCTAATGGTCTTTGAGTACCATTTAGATAGAGTTGATCGACCGAATTGATAGGTTCTACGAGGGTACCTACATTGCTCAATAGAGCCAATTCTCCGCTATCAAACCTATTCTTGCAATGAACCAGTTGTGGATGAAGCGCAAACTGGCGACCACTCACACTATCCGTGATACGAGTTGCAGTAAGGTCACTCCGATCTATCGCCAGGTCACCTCTGAAGTCTTCGTAGAGGTCATATTGGCTTTGATCATAAGGGATCAACATATTGTGCGAATCAGCCCCTCCAGCGAGAAGGATACAGATGATCGCCTTGTAGTCTCCCGCTGAGCCGATGATATGTGGTCGTGCTGCTGCGGTATTTATCATTCCGAGTTGTAAGGCCGAATCTAAGAAGGTCATTGAGCCCATCGCTGCACAACCCGCTTGCCCTAAAAATGATCTACGTGATATTTTATGTTTTGCCATGTTTCTGAGATTTATCGGTTGATGAGATAATCTGGTGAAGACATCACTAGCATGACTGCCAGCCTAACTTTGCTCGGAGGAATTCTTGTTTCATCTGAGAATCCTAAATCAAATGCTCTTACTGCCTCGACGATAAAGTCTGTCGTCGCTTCACTCAACTTACCATGTGCTAAAATGAGATTCAGTCGCTCCACTAACTGTGGGACTAAAGCATCATCTACCAGTGCTAACTCGTCATTAAAAGATAGAATAGTGTGATAAGTATCCACGTTTGGTTCATTGTTATACAATGACCATGCTGTCGTATATCTATCTCTGATGAGCCAATCAGACAATCCATTGATATAGCCAGATATGCTCTGAGCATTGATGATCTGAAACTCTGGTGCCACTCTGTCTGCATCCTCAATTGCCCCAATTGGTTGGAAATCAGATTGGAAGAAATTGAACACACTTGGAGAACTCAATGGAGCTTGCTCCAATAGTTCATATACTGGAAACAATACATTGCGATATCGTCCACTACTCGACACTCCGTCAAAGGCCTTGCCGATCTGTACATACCGGATAAATGGTTCTCTCAGCTTACCAGCATCAGCGGCATCGCTAAAGGCGCAAGTCCTCGCCTCATCGTCCAATAAAATTGCTTTGAGTACAGATTGGAGGTCCCCTCTTTCTGTTCCATATGGCCCATCACCATTAAAGGCATCAGCAACTCTTGAGACATATGCGGGACTGGGATTAGACGTGACGAATCGCTGTATCAGAAACTGCCCAACAAATGGACCCACATTATCATGATTAAACAAGTGATCCAGAGCATCTCTCACATCTTCATATGGCCAGTTAGCATCAGAGCGCTCAGGGATAATAAATCCATTTAGTAGGTGCTTAGGCCCTCGCTCGTGATAATCTTCATAGATCTGCATTGGAAGGAAATAAGTCGTATTAAATTCTCCTGGACCTCTACTGAAATTCTCATTGTCTCCATAAGAAAAACCTGTGAATACCTTAGCCAACTCAGCAATATCCGAATTGTCATAAGTTGGTATATCATTTCCTTGGCTATCCTTCTTGCGAGTCCCATCATTATTGAGTTCAAAGAGCCCTATTGAAAATAGCTGCATAACTTCTCGAGCATAATTTTCATCTGGAAAAGTAAATTGCACATCAAGCGTATCAAATGGGTATGGGCTATCATAATCTATGTCATATAATGTATCTGTCCTTGAGTTATTCATATAGGTGAGATACTCTCCCATACCAGAATGGTAGGTCACAGAATCAAGCAAGGTTCGATAATTACCAAATGAATTGTTCAGCAACATATCATAATAGGATGATAATGCATAAGGCCTATCTCCCAATCCAGAGAACTGTGATATCACAAATAACTCACTAAGGGCGAACGCCATGCGCTGCCTCAATTCATCTTCATTATTAAAATGATAATTCCACCATGCATCATTAAAAAACCATAAGAATGGGCCTCCTTCTGGATCATTACGACCTGCATTTTTTTCACCGGTGATACGGATTACCTCATTAGTCAGTCGGTCACCCACAGGCATCTGAAACTGCTCATCTATCCAAGATTCTAGGCCTGAAACTCGAACGGCTTCTATATCCTCATAGCTGGCACCAAAGGTAGATTGTGATAAAAATCGAGAAGCCGCATTTAGATTCGGTGCAAATCCTCTAGTTGACAACGTGTTGGAGGAGCTACCTTCTACTGATTCATGACTGGTGGTAACGACGACTCCATCAGTGATACCCTTTCCGATAGTTAGCGATTGGGATTGCAAACTGATAACGACCAGCAGGTTCAGGATAGAGATCATGGATATTTTCATAGGTAATAGGGTATACTAATTAGTACCGAATTCAGATGCTTCACCCTATAGGATCAGCATATAATATCGATATGATTGGTCGATTATCATATTATGGGAAGGCTACAGTTCCTTGTAGCTTTTGTAAAAATATACATGATGCATCTTATCCATATGATGGTAAACCCTATAGGCGGGAGATGGAAACCATAGAAATTGGGTGAGAGACGTTAACTATCTATCTGTGCGGCCTTAAGAGCAAATAATTTGCAGATTTAAGAAGGCTATCTATTCTCTTTCTTATTGCTCGGTAAAGGCAGTTGTCCGCTCAACCATCTCTGGATGTAACACACTATTAGTCAATGCTATAATTTAACAGAAGCTTTGAAGGTAGCATTATTCCAGCCTCAACTTCTAGTAAAGAACTGTAATATATCTTATGACATGTAACTAGCATAATAGCAGGAATTATTGTTAAAAGCGAAATTCAAAGCATACTCTAATAAGCATACGCTTTTAAAGATCCGACTGCTACGGAAATTAGCCAAACAATCCATAGAATTCACTTTCATTCTGGATGTCTATCCTTATAGGCTAGTAACATATGTGCGTGATCCAAAATAGAGATCTAATGAAATCTGAAGTTGCAAAGAGGTTTCTATAAAACTCTAAACAATCGTAGATTTAGAACATGAAGTATCTACTATGTTTCCTCAGTGTCTGGGGCCTCACTTCTGTTAGTGCACAACAACCGCTGATAGACCAAGCTAGCGAACTCTATGAAGTGATGACAAGATTTCGTGCCGATAATGGTAGTCTGAATCGCTTCTATTATATGTATAACTCACCAGAGCGCAGAGCTCGATTCGCACAGTTTTATGAGAGTTATTTATCCGAGTTGGACGCCTATGATTTTGACAAGCTCTCTCGAGGAGGTCAAGTAGATTACCTTCTTTTTAAGCGTGATCTGGAAAGCCAACTCAGGGATCTCAATCATCAGAATAAAGAATATGCTTCACTCCAAGAGTGGCTCTCTCCTGGTGAAGCTATATACCCAATAGAGCAGAAGCGACGCCGAGGATATAAGCTGGATGCACTGGCAACCGCCAAGTCTTTAAGTGACATCTATGGGGCTATTGCTGAATCCAGAACAACACTAAGTGATAGTGTGCCATTCTTGACGCCAGCGCTAGCAAAAAGAGCAAAACAAACCATACTCAATCAAATTGATGGTCTTGAGAGCATCTACGAGTTTTACAATGGTTATGATCCACAGTTCTCATGGTGGGTTACAGAGCCCTACAATACCTTGCATAAGGAGATGTCTGCGTATGCACAAGTCTTTGAGGAGAAGATTGATCCTAGGTCTCAGATCGAAGATGACGGCAGTGGCATACTTGGCGTACCTATCGGAGCCAGCGCTGTCCAGGAATTGCTCAGCTACGAGATGATTCCATATTCTCCTCAAGAGCTCATCCGCATCGCAAAACAAGAATTCAAATGGTGTGACGAACAGCTCCTACGAGCCAGTAATGAAATGGGCTATGGTGATGACTGGAGAGCGGCTCAAGAGGCTGTCAAGCAAACTCGAGTTGATGTCAGCGAGCAGCCCGAGGCGATGCTTGAGTTGTATCATGAATCAATTGATTTTCTAAAAGAGCACGATCTTCTGACAATTCCGCCGTTGGCGGAGGAGACATGGCGCATGACGATGCTATCTCCGGAGCGCCAGCGTATAGCGCCATTTTTCTTAGGTGGTGAAGTGCTGCAGATTGCCTACCCTACAGATGATATGACTCATGAAGAGAAGATGATGAGTATGAGAGGAAACAATCCTCACTTCAACCGTGCTACAGTTCATCATGAGTTAATTGCAGGACACCACTTACAACAGTTCGTCAACAGGCGAAATAAAGCTTATCGATCATTTCGGACTCCCTTTTGGACAGAGGGTTGGGCACTCTATTGGGAACTGCTGTTATGGGATCTTGACTTTCCCCGAGGACCCGAGGATCGAATCGGTATGCTCTTCTGGCGAATGCACCGCTGTGCAAGAATCATATTCTCGCTCAATTACCATCTTGGTAACTGGACACCGCAAGAGTGTATAGACTTCTTGGTTGAGAGAGTAGGATTTGAACGTGCTAATGCAGAGGGAGAAGTGCGTCGTTCATTCACAGCAGGATATGGGCCACTTTACCAATTAGCTTATATGACTGGTGGGCTGCAATTTATGGCACTTAAGCGTGAGCTTGTAGACTCTGGTAAAATGAGTTATAAAGAATATCATGATGCGGTTCTGTCTCATAATGCGATGCCCGTCGAGATGGTAAGGGCACTACTGACGGAACAAGAACTAACGCAAGATTTTGAGAGCACCTGGCGATTTTATAAACTAAAATAACTGATCATCAAAGGTTTAGGCGCCAGCGAATTATACGATCAATTCTATTCCACCTGTAACATCAAACTCAATGATCTCTCCTTGGATTTGTGTTGTAGCATAGTATTCCATGAGTACTTCTTGAAGATTGGAGTCCATCATTTTAGATTCTCCCAATATAAGTACACTGCCTCCAAAACCGCCGCCCATCATCCGGGCTCCATAGATGCCCTCTTTTTGGGTTATTATGTCAACTAAGGAATCTACTTCGGCGAGGCTAACTTCGTATTGCTTGCTCAAGCCATGATGAGTTTGATTTAAGCATAGTCCGATTGCATTAACATCTCCCTGTAGCAGATATTCCGTCACTTGATGCACTCTTTTATTCTCCTGATATACGTACTCGATTTTCGCATAATCCGATTGCGATATCTGCGATTTCAGCACTTCTAATTGCGGGGATGTCATATCACATAATCGCTTTAATGAAGCATCTTCTTCCCGGAGAATCGACAAGGCTAATTCACCAACTTGTCTTCGATTATTATAAGCATCAGATGATGAGAGATCATGAGGAATATTAGAATTGATCAATGAAAAGCATGCTCCATTCAATTGTATGGGTATCATTTCTTTCTTCAAGGTGAGGCAATCCAGGCTTAGGGCATATCCTCTCTCAGAGAAGAGAATGGCATATTGATCCAACAGCCCACCCTTCGCACCTACAAGATGTTCGGTCTGCTGTGATAGCAGGGCTATCTCTTCTTTTGTCAACTGCAGATTATATAATTCTGACAGCGCATATATACAACCACAACTTAATGCAGTTGATGACGATAGACCAGCACCAAGTGGTATATCTCCCCCAAATATCAGATTAGTAGGTCGAACGGAATAACCTGCTTTACTTAAAACAATAAATACAGCTTCAAAATATTTTTTCCATCCTGTAGTCAATATCTCATTATGTAAATCAAGCCGTAGATCTTCCTTGAGATTATAAGCCCATATGAGATGGTGAGATTCGTTGCTGTCAGAGGCAAAAAAATAAGTGTATCGACTTATCGCGGTGGGCAGCACATAGCCATTTCCATAATCTGTATGCTCTCCGATGATGTTGATTCTACCAGGCGATTTTAATGATACTTGTGGTTTGCCAAATTGGCTTGTGAAGGCTGCTCTTATATCATTATATAATTTAGTACTCATAAAGTATCGAATAAAGCAATCGGGATTAATATGTCGGACTAACACTCCACCAATAACTTGCTCGACTCGACAATACAAGTAGATCGTCAGTGCGATGAGATTGATTAAGACATAAAAATCTGGCTACCTATTTAATATAGCATACTTGAAATCTCATTTAGCGACGACACAGTTCATCAACAGCAGATAACTTTTGTCCTGACATATGGTGTTGCGTAGTTAAAGACGCTCAGCATGAATCCTCAATAAATATAGAAATATCACGAAATCAGGCAATAATATGAACTGTTTATTATAGGGATATCTTTGCGGTACATAAAAAAGTACTAACACATGCGATTTAGTGAATTTAATCTCAACAAAGGATTATTTCAAGCGCTTGAAGATCTGGGGTTTGATACTGCTACGCATATCCAAGTTGCAAGCTTTAGTACAATTATGTCAGGCAGAGATGTGATCGGAATAGCACAAACCGGAACTGGTAAAACCTTAGCTTTCCTTCTGCCATTACTACGTCTCTGGAAATTCAGAAAAGATCGACATCCTCAGATCATCATAGTAGTGCCTACACGAGAACTTGTAGCGCAAGTAGTAGAGGCTACAGAGAGCCTAACAGGATATATGAATGTACAAACTGTCGGGGTCTATGGTGGCACCAACATCCGCAACCAAGTAGCCGCCGTCGAGGCAGGTCTTGATGTCATAGTAGGCACGCCTGGCAGATTGATGGACCTCGCACTCAAAGGAGCTCTCAATCTGAAATACTGCAAAAAATTAGTCATTGACGAAGTCGATGAGATGCTCAATTTAGGATTTAGGCACCAACTGACTATGTTGCTTGATCTGCTGCCTAATAAAAGGCAAAACCTGCTGTTTTCTGCAACAATGACCGATGAGGTTCATGATCTTATCCATACTTTTTTCAACAATCCAGAAGTCATCGAAGCCGCTCCATCAGGAACGCCTTTGGAGAACATCACTCAAGTAAGCTACACGATCCCAAATTTCAAAAGCAAGCTCAGTTTATTACATAGCATCCTAAAGGATGAAGCGATATTTAATCGAGTTATGATATTCGCCTCGACAAAAAAGCTTGCCGATATACTGTACGAAGCGATGAGAATAAACTATGAGGATCAAATTGGCATCATCCACTCTAACAAGTCACAGAATCAAAGATTCAACAGTGTCATTGCATTTAAAGCTGGAGAGATTCGAGTATTGATAGCCACAGACATAATATCAAGAGGCATAGACATAGACAATGTAAGCCATGTGATCAATTTTGATATGCCAGATAATCCTGAAAAATACATGCACCGCATTGGACGTACGGGTCGAGCTGAAGAAAAAGGAACCGCAATCAGTTTTATTACTGAGTCGGATCAGCTTGTCCTACAACAGATTGAAGTGCTCATGGATCAGCAGGTCCCTATTGCAGAATTGCCCGAGGAAGTAGAATTGACAGAAGAACTTATTCCTTATGAAGTGCCTGATATCAAGATGAAGAATCAACTAACCAAAGCCCCAACTATCGCCAAAAATCTAAAAGGCGATGCCGTAAAACAATCAAAATCAAACAACAAAAAAGTCTTAACGCGAAAGGCAAAAATCAAGGCAAAGCGTGCTAAGAAAATAAAGAAATGTTAGAGAAAGTCTAAAGAATTCTCGAACTAAGACACTCTCATCACTCTTGCAAAATAACTTTCTGTCCATTCTGTAACCCTTTTAAACATTTGGTCATTACTATGTATACTAATGAGGATTATATAGAGTATATTTAATTGGTGAATCGTGCCGTCCCATCCTTTATGCGAATGTTTGTTGGGTTGTGTATGATGCTGTGTTATAATATGTAGGCAAATTGTTGCTATTTCATCATGAAATAAGCAGATCTTTGTGCGCGCCACAGAGCGCCTACTCTAGAGTGACTAAATGACTAATAACTACAACAAAAAGAAAATTCTTCTTATTGAAGATAATATAGGTGATATAAAGCTGATCGAGGAGGCTATTAAAGCCAACCACCTCAACGTAGAACTGTCAATACTTGATGATGGCGAAAAAGCCCAGCAGTATTATCATAACATAATAAAGAATGATTACGAAGATCTTCCGGATTTAATCATCTGTGATCTCAATCTACCTCGATTTAAGGGTGATGAAATCATCAAGCTCTATAAGAGCAACCCTAAATTAAAATCGATTCCATTAATTGTCTTAACCACATCTAATTTAGATTTAGACATCAACACCTGCTATCAATACGGTGCCAATGCTTACCTCATAAAGCCACTTGATGTATTGGACTTTTTTGATATGATCAAGCATGTCTATAAGTATTGGTTTGAGCTTGTCGAGTTTCCAAATCCTATTGCGGAGGAGAAAACGACTGTATAACATCTCGTCGTTGAGGTTTACTGAAACAGCTCAGTTCATCGTCTTCGAGAAGCTCGCTAAATGCTGAGAACATACTCACGAAGTGATTTTTCCGCATCGAGATTTAGTTTTTTCTTCAATCTGTATCTGGTCATTTGGATACTCTTCATTTCAACACCAAGAATATTGGACAGGTCGTAGTTATCAATATTCATTTTCATATAAGCACAATGCTTGAGATCGAGAGAAGTAAGTTTAGGATTAACCCTCATGAGCTTACTGAAGAAATCTGGATGGGTTGATTCAAATACTTTTTTGAACTCGCCCCAATTATCTTCATCACTACTGAGGTCATTCATAGCCTTTTCTAGCTTCTTAAGTCCTCGAAGCGCTTCGCTGCTGGCGTTTTCCGATTTTACCTGATTCATGCACTTTACAAGTATCTCAGTTAACCCTTGCATTGACTTACCTATTCTTGAGGATTCCACCTCCATGGTTATTATACGGCGCTTTCTGTCAGCGAGTTCTCGTTCTAACTCGATCCTTTTTAATTCAGCTAACTCCTCTTTAATTCTAATTGACGACTGTAGTTCGTCCTTTTGAATAGTGATAATCTTATTGAGTTCTTCTAGTTGATCTTTTTGATGCTGAAGTGACCTTTGAGCTCTAGAAAGTTTCAGCACATTGTCAACTCGCGACATGAGCTCCACTCCCATTACAGGTTTTTGCAAAAAGTCTACACCTCCATAGTCAAAAGCCTGTTCGAGAACTTTATCATCTTCTAAACCTGTAATAATAATAACGGGAATATCTGCTATTTCGGGATTAGCTTTTAACAATTTCAGGGCCTCTAATCCTCCAATGATAGGCATTTGCCAATCTAAAAGAATGACATCAATATTCCTGTTCTCTTTTAAAAATGGGACTACTTTTTCTCCATCGTCTAACTCGAAGAATTCATATTTTTCGTATCCGAGCAGCTCCATATACAATATGCGATCCACTCGACGATCATCTACAGTAAGTATCTTAGACTTTAGCATAGCTTGTTCTCATTTCGCCTAATAGTAAGGCAAGTTTTTCTTTGCACTAGCGGGGCGTGGTAGATGCAGAAAATATCGATGTCAAGATAATGATTTATATAAAATTTATAAAGCCTTTATCAAGGGTAGTCCGTAATCTGTGTATCAGTATGGGCTATTTATTGTCCATTCTTATATATTCGAAGTAAGCCTTGAGGACTTTATCATTCTCTAATCGAGGAGTAAAGACCTCCAGAATCATAGGCTTAGTTGACTCTGCGAGGAAAAGTTCTAACCCATATATTAGTGACTCTATATCATCCGCAGACAAATAACTTAGCTTATGGGTATGAGCGACACCCTCGGCTCTTGTCTTATGATGGGCTTCGAAATGTGTATCCAAATGGTCAGTAGTAGCCGGACCTTTGATCACTCTAAATATACTTCCTCCTTGATTATTAAGTATGAGCACCTTAAAGTTAGGGGGGACATAGGCATTCCAAAATGCATTGGCATCATAAAAAAAAGCAAGATCTCCCGTGATTAACACATTGAGGGCATTATTGTATAGAGCATATCCAACACTTGTAGAATTGCATCCATCTATCCCACTCACCCCTCTGTTACACTGAAAAGTAAAGGTCTCATTGACATCAAAAAGTTGGGCATATCTTACCGAAGTGCTATTGGCCATATGAACATGAGCGTCGTCAGGTATAGCATTCATCACCTGATCAACAACCTTAAGGTCTGACCAGGGAGCGGTATGAAGAAACTTCCTATGTTTTTCCTTTTTGTATTTGTCAAGATCTAACCATCTCTTTTTATATGAATTCTTAAGTGAATCAGTACGTCTGATGATCACCTCAACAAAATAGTCTATGCCTACAGGGATGATATCTGTAAGAGACATATAGGTATCGATAAACTCGTCGTGGGAATCGACATGCCAGTGCTGTGAGATATGCATATCACGTAGTAGAAATCTTATTTTCTTGGACACCAAGGAATAACCGCAGGTGATCAACAAAGTAGGCTTATACTGTTCAACATCAAGGTCTTCAATATTATTGATGGTGCGATCAATACATGAGATGATGTTGTCGCCATGTACATTGGACGTCAGCTCAGTAAGTACTACTACTGAAGACACCTTAGACAATTTAGTGATAGCCTCAGACCATCTCTGATCTGGGTGATGCTGTCCACATATCACTAAGATTCTATCATGGCTATCAAACTGATTACGCAATTTCTGAATTCTTGTATCAGAAAGTGAAGCATGGGTCATAGACTTATGAATCAACTTTGGCACATCAGCATGTGATTCCACTTGATCATATAGAGGTTCTTTGAGGGGCACATTAATATGTACGGGACCATCACCGCCAGATGTAGCAGTCTCAATAGCCTGATTTATAAGTCTATCGTTATACCACAGATCATATTCATCGTGCACTTCTTGCCTGAGTTGCGTGCTAAACTTGATATAATTCCGATACAGATCAGTCTGTCTAATGGTCTGCCCTGCACGCTGGTCAATCCATTCTTGTGGCCTATCAGCTGTGAGTATGATTAACGGAATTTTCTGATAATAAGCCTCTGATATGGCTGGGCCATAATTGATGGCAGCACTTCCAGAAGTACAGCAGATAACGACCGGCTCACGGGTAGATAGTCCAATACCCATTGCGAAAAATGCCGCTGAGCGTTCATCTGGGATATTGTAGCAATTGAAGTATGGATCGTTGGCGATGCTTATAATTAAAGGAGCATTCCGTGATCCTGGGCTGAAGACAACATTTTTAATGCCTTTGGCCTTGAGTATTATCGCCAGTCGACTGATTGATTCTTTAGCTGAGGTCATAATTAATGATTAAAGCTATTCTGAATCGCATTGAGTAGCGTAAGACTTTTGTTTCGAGTTTCATCCCACTCGGCTTCAGGAATAGAGTCCTTAGTGATCCCTCCCCCAACATAAAGATGTAAATGGCTTTTGAATATCTGCATCGACCGCAAATTTATATAGATCGCATTGCAATCGTCTATACCTACCACACCAATATATCCGCAGTAGTCCGAGCGATCATGATCTTCATATCTGTTGATATACTGTTTAGCAATTTTTTGTGGAGTCCCACAGATTGCTGGACCAGGATGCAATAAGTCAGCCATGAGCGTGATCGGCATCACCTTATCAATAGAAAACGCTGTTGAGATATGTACCACATTTCCGGCCCTAACTGATTCGGTCTGACCTTCAGAAAAGACTATTTCTTCTTGACATAGACACTGTTCTATATATTCCTTCAGGTATTGATGTTCCGAGATTTCCTTGGCATCCCAAGATACCTGATCCAGAGGTAGTCCCATATCGATCTGAGTTCCTGCCAGAGCGATTGATCGATAACTATCCACATCATCTGCAACCAGTAATTCTGGTGTTGCTCCCATCCAGCAACCTCCTTCTGGTGTATAGTAACAGAAGACGAAAGCATCGATATATCGATCTACTAACGTCTTGTACATATGATATACGCTCTGCCCATTGCGCTCCGCAGTAATAATGCGAGAATAGACCAGTTTTTGATAGCTTCCCTGATAAATATCATTGATGATTTGCTCAACATCTGAGATATATTTATTCAGTGATGTAGATTGATTTATGCCACGAGTTGAGATGGAGAGGCTGAACTCCTGATTAGTCAATACCCGATCTGCTCTAATATATCTTGAGGCCTCTATATCACGCCGAAAAGGGGTCACAACAAAATAAGACCCTTCAGTTGGCGGAGCTGTCGTGCATAAGAAGTCTTCTTGAAAGGTGACTTGGAAATCACTGGAACCAGGCAAGCTGTATGCTGCAAAGGAGTCAGTTTCGTTGAAAGTAGTTGTGTGAGCATCAACACTCATATCACTCATTACCATTTAAACCACAAACGTAAATATTCTGTTTATTTCAGCATTATATATATCGACTGAGATCTTTAATGATCTTGCCTGTGGTAGTCTTTAGTAGTGCTTTGACTTTGACGATTTCCTTAGGATTCTGGTTCTTAGCTAGAGTAGCGCTTAAGTTCTCTCTGAGAATTTCTATATCCACATGGTCATCTGAGTCAACTAAGACCAAAACTAACCTTTGTCCAAGAGTCTCATCAGCAAATCCAGTGAGAAAAAACTCACCCACAATCAAATGATCAATTTGATTTTCCAAGGCAGCAGGAAATAGCTTGAGGCCTCCAGAATTAATCACATTATCCGCTCGCTCGATCCAACTGAAGCTTGAGGGGCTTGACATCTCAACAATATCATTGGTGATTATTGGACTATGGGCGAGATGCTTTGCCTCAACGATGAGCCTACTATCGTCAGTCGTAGAAAGTGTGACGCCTGGCAGTGCAATATACTTATCGGTATAACTTGCTTGCTGCAACTCCTTAATGGCAACATGAGTGATCGTCTCTGTCATGCCATAAGTATGATAAAATCGCGTATCATACTCACAGGTCTGAATGAGTGATAAGAGCTTCTTGCTGATCGGGGCGCCTCCAATTATGATCTGCTTTATAAGTGCGATACGTTCTGGATTAACTGTAAAGGCGTGTTCAAGTTGTAGCGGAGTGAGTGCGGCAAAATCTATTTCTTGCTCAAGGTGGCTGAGAGGATTAGCGCTTGGTGTAATTGCTACCAGTCCAGCCTTGGCTATAAAAGCTCTAACAACCATCATCATGCCTGCAATAAACTGGACGGGTAAGCAAGTGAGAAAAACATCTCCCTCAGCTAATCTAAATCGATTAATAGTAAGCTTAGCGCTTTGAACCATTGCGGCTTTACTATGAGTTATGAATTTTGGCTCGCCAGTAGATCCAGAAGTTTTCATCTCGAAAGACTCATTCTGCTCCCAATTGGTCAGCAACCGACGAACTTCATCGTGATACTGTAGCGAGGCATGATCTGATGGCAACAGCATAATTAGCTCTTAATGTCCTTAAAAAATGAAGTCATCTTCCAACGTTTATCTGGATGATATAGCAAGTGTCCATCAGCAATCGTCAGAGGACTCGATATATTATTAGTATATAACTGCCCCGTCCCAAGGCCTTGAGGCATATGATTAGACTTAGTACTTACCCATTGAGCTATGGCATTGAGTCCAATGTTAGACTCTAATGCGGAAGTAGCCCACCACCCTATGTCAAGGTCTTCAGCAAGATCTATCCACTGATCGGCCTGAGTAAACCCGCCGATCAACGATGGCTTCAGAATAATGTACTGGGGCTTAATTGCTTGCAAGAGTTTGCTCTGCTCTGTAGCGTCGTAACTGTATCCAATCAACTCTTCGTCTAGAGCGATCGCTATGGGCGCCTGTTCACACAATTGACTCATGGCTTGCCACTGTCGAGGCTTAATGGGTTGCTCGATAGAATGTATATCATATTCACTCAGTCGCTTGAGTTTTTCAAGTGCATTACTCGGGTCAAAGGCCCCATTAGCATCTACACGTAGCTCGACTTGTTGACTCGAGAATTGCGATCGCACATTTGCTAGTAACTCAAGCTCATCGTTAAAGTCTATGGCTCCTATTTTGAGCTTGAGGCAGTCAAATCCTTCATCGAGTTTTTGCCTGATCTGATCAAACATAAATTGCCGATCGCCCATCCATATTAATCCGTTTATTTTAACCGGATGATGATCATTATAGAATGTACTATCCCATAGCTTAAATGGATCATCACCTTGGAGGCTTTTAGTCAACAGCTCTTGGGCAAATCTCACCGAAGATATCTGCGACAGATTTCTGAATTCTTTAGACTCGATGATAAGATCTATTTCATCTTGTACATCTTGCAAGGACTCAACACTAAGTCCATTTATAATTGAGACTTCACTAATGCATTTTATTCCTGCGGAGTCCGATTGGTAGATAATCCAGCTATCCTTAGTATTAAGCACTCCCCGTGAAGTACCACTAGGCCGCTTAAAAATTAGCTTGTGATATGTCGACTTTAGATTGCTGATCATGATGATTAAATAGCTAAGCTCAATCTCTTGATGGCGTTGGAAGAATTATGTTTGTGTATGACAATGAATGTTGCATCATGAATAATGATTCAAAAATAGAGGACTTCAGAAAACAAGGGTACAAACTGATTGATCAGTTATCAGATTATTTATTAGACTCAAGCAATGAGGTCGTGCCTGTAATTGATCTAAGTGAGCCGAGTGACGAACTCAAGTATTGGGAAACTCAGGAGATTACAGACTTATCTGATTTTCATCAAAAGCTTTTCTTGCGCTCAGTACGACTGCATCATCCATGTTACATAGGTCATCAGGTATCTGCTCCAGAACCAGAAATAGCTCTATTGGGGCTCACTTCTGATCTGATGAATAATGGCATGGGAATCTATGAGATGGGAGCCGCAGCTGTCGCCATGGAGCATATCGTCATAAAGATATTTGCCAATCACATAGGGTATAGTACCGAACAATCTAATGGGTTTTTGACTTCTGGTGGCACCCTTGCCAATCTCACAGCTCTTCTTGCAGCACGTGCTAAACTTTATCACAATCACCCTGATACTCATGCAGACGACATACATATACTTGTGTCAGAACAAGCACATTTCTGTATTGAGCGGGCATGGACGACGATGGGTCTGAATCCCAACAACCTGCACAAGATATCAGTCAATGCAGCTTATCAAGTTGATGTTGGAGCCATGATGACACAAGTCAAGGATATACGTGCTCAATCTAACCAACAGATTATGGCTATAGTCGGATGTGCCTGCACAACGGCAACAGGCTCTTATGATGATATAGCACCACTAGTTGAGATATGCCAACAAGAACATATTTGGTTACATATTGATGGAGCACACGGTGGCGCAGCCATTTTTTCTCCTAAGCTCAAATCACAGCTTCTCGATCAGGTTCATCAGGCCGACTCAATTATTATAGATGCTCATAAGATGATGTTGACTCCTGCCCTGGCAACAGCAGTATTGTTTAAAGATCACATCGACGGCTACAACAGTTTCAAGCAACAGGCTGATTATCTCTTTGATCAGTCTAAAATAGATGCTCACAATCTCGCCAAGAGAACTTATGAGACCACTAAATTCATGATGTCCATCAAGGTCTATTATCTGTTGAAGAAATATGGACCACGTTATGTTTCTGATTTTGTTGAGCGCCAGACTGATCTAGCACTTTGGCTCTATGACTACTTAATGCCTCAAGAAAACTTTGAGTGTGCTCACAAACCTCAGACTAATATCCTGTGCTTCAGGTATGTAGGAGGCAAGCCATCGCAATATGATGATGTCAACCTGCGTATCCGTGAGTATCTACTGAATAGTGGAAAATTCTACATCGTGTCCACACGCCTCCAAGGGCAGCTCTACTTGAGGGTAACCATAATGAATCCAGCAACTACGACAGAGCACCTGATCGCTCTGATTGATGAGATAGACAATTATGTTAATCGGAGACCGCCAAACTAAGCTATGCAAGCTCAATTCCTATTCTCCTTCATTAATTCAGCAAGACTCAGAATATGTATTTCTAAATGATTCAACCAACTTACAAAACACTCTTACAGTAATATTAGTAATCGATCAAAAATCACAAGATATATGGAGTGAGATAGATCGATCACTTGAATATCTGAGCGATAATTGGTTAACTTTTGCCACAAGACTGGAAGAAGTTATTAAATCTGTCAAGCAAGCATACTTGGAAAACAACAAAGATTTTGTGATCGACATAAGCACAAATGAGGTATTGTTTCAAATAGTCAGTAATTCAATGTTAGAGCGCAAAGGAGTTATAATTGGGTTTGGCATTCATCTACCCTTCGATAATTCAATAGAAGAAAGCAAAGTACTAGTTGAAAGATTCACTCGTCTAGAGTATACCAACCAATTCGAATTGCATTTACTCGATGGAATCACTACATATCAGTTAGATTTAGGCGTTGACGAAAAACAACTTCAGGAATTAGTGGAAAAATCAATCCAAGAAGTCTACCTATAAGATCCATCTGTCACTGAAGTAGGGCATTTTGAACCTTAGAGAAACGGTCTTTGCCGGCAGTATACCTTGCGCTATAATCACCCAAATAGTTGACTTACTCGATCCTTCTCAATCGCTCGTTGCGCCTTAAAGCAGAATCCCTGAACAGCTTGATCCAATTTAGCAAATCGGGGATCATCTGTAAGCCCATGATGATATCGATAATAGATCTGTTGGATAATCACCGCTATCTTGAATAGGCCATAGACGTAGTGATATACGATATCACTCATGTCACTACCTGCACGATCACCATACATCTCAATCAATTGTGTGCGATCTGGATTGCCCTCTTGATAGGTGGGTTGACTGATTAGCGGACCAAATACTGCTACATCTTCTTCCTCGGCCCAATAAGCCAAGCTCGTTGCAAAGTCCATAATCGGATTGCCAATAGTCGCCATCTCCCAGTCTAAGATGGCTATGATCCTATACCAATCACCTGGCGCAAACATGACGTTATCATACTTATAATCATTGTGAATCAGGGCAGATTCTACATCATTGGGTATGGACTTGTTGAGCCAATCCATCACAAAGCTCGCTGATTTATGGTCATGCGTCTGCGCCTTAATATATCGTCGAGTCCAGCCCTCTATCTGACGTCGAGTATATCCCTCAGGTCGCCCAAGGTCTGACAAATCTGCTGCTGCATAATCAACAAGATGCAGATCTACAAGGGTCTTCAGCCATGTCTCCGATATCTGCTTGTAAACCTCTTGTTGCCCTTGCTCTCCAAGGCCGTTTGCTCTTAAAATGACTCCCTTCACACGCTGCATGATGTAAAATTCACATCCCATTACATCATGATCCTGACAGAGATGATAGACTGGCGCGACCGGTTCAAAATGGCTTCTTAATTGATTTTGAACAGTATACTCACGCTCCATATCATGACCACTCTTGACATTTGCTCCAAAAGGAGGCCTGCGTAAGATCAGATCATGGTCACCGATAATCAGATTATAGGTGAGGTTAGAGTAGCCCCCCGAAAACTGTTGTACAGTCATCTCTCCTTCCCATTCTGGATTGACTTGCTTGAGGTATTCCGATAGTTTAGAATTATCAAGTTCCTCTCCTCGACGTACCGATTTGGGTTTATCAATAGTCATCCCTATCGTGTATATCCTCCATCGATCGGTAGACATATACCGCTGACAAACCTGGCTTCATCTGAAGCAAGATAGACATAGCCATGTGCGATATCTATTGGATCTGCCAAGAAACCAACTGGAATAACCATTTTAGCCATTTCCTTAGCATTGGCGGGCATGGCTTCAGTCATCGGCGTCTGAGTATATCCCGGTGCAACAGCATTGGCCGTGATTCCATGTTTACCAAGCTCCATAGCCCAAGTCTTGGTCATGCCAATCACACCAGCTTTAGTCGCAGCATAATTCGTCTGGCCGTAGTTTCCTCTCAATCCAGTTGTCGATGCAGCAGATACGATTCGACCATATTTCTGTTCCTTCATGACTGCAGCGACAGCACGGGTACAGTAGAATATACCTGTGAGGTTCACGCCAATCACAGCATCCCACATCTCATCGGTCATCTTAAGGAGGGTTTTATCCTTTGTGATTCCGGCATTGTTGATCAGTATATCGATTCGTTGATGTGCAGCAACCACAGCAGCAACACCGGACTCAACGGCCTCCTTGTCCGTGATTGAAATTTTATGAAACTCCGCCACACCACCATTATCTCGGATACTTTGCGCTACAGCCTCGCCTTCATCTAATAGATCCCATATGATCACTTTTGCGCCTTCTTTAGCAAAAAGTTCAGCAGTGGCCTGCCCGATTCCTCTTGATCCACCTGTTACGATAGCTACCTTATCCTTTAGTCTCATATTATTGTTCTTTGTATTATTTATCTGATGGTCATCTGACTTAATCGTTATCGCCGTCAGAATCAAAATTTAAAATTACAAGATAAAGCCATCCATCTTATCTCATAATTGGCAGAGGCGACAGTTCTGGTGAAGTCCATAATCATCCTTAGACTTCTTTTCTCAATACCTCAAGTGGAGATTTATTTAACACTTCACGACTATTGAGCAATCCTATTATGACTGTAAGAGACACAATAATCACGAAGACGATGAAAATAGGCCCCCATCGTATGTCATACTCTAACTCCAACTGCTGAGTTGCCAAGAAATAGCTTCCGATAAGAGCAAGTACAATACCTGTCAATGCTGAAAGCGAGCCAATCAAGAGATACTCGACGAAGTTGATCCTAAAAATCTGGTGCCGCAGAGCACCTATCGTGCGCAATAAGACACTCTCACGTATACGTTGAAACTTGCTCAGGAACAATGAACTAATCAATACAATCAATCCCGTCAGAATACTAAATCCAGCCATGAACTGGATGATGTAACTCACCTTGGTCAATATGTCATTAAGGGTAACGAGTATCATACCCAGATCAATAACGGAGACATTAGGAAAGGCTTTAACGACAGCACTTCGATATTGAGCTGTGGTCTCGGTATCTGGTGATTTAGTTACCAAAACTTGAAACTGCGGCGCACGCTCTAAAACACCGTTGGGGAAGAGAATAAAAAATCTCGTCTGCATGCTTCTAAAGTCTATCTTGCGGATACTCCCGACATAGGTTGTAATCAATGCTCCTTGAACATTCCAAACCATCTCGTCTCCGATGGATACATCCATTGATCGGGCATAGTTATCAGCAAGGCTTATAAAGACACTATCACCCTGTTCAACCTCTGGAGTAAATACACCCTCTACCAGTTGTTCATCGGCATTGAGTGAATCTCTAAAGCTCACTCTTGCCTCACGATTGATTGCCCATCTACTTGCTGTCCGAGAAGTATCTGCTAGCCAGTCGGTTTTAGTTCGTCCCTGCCATCCTGCTAGACGCATAGTAACTATAGGGACTTGCTGAATTACTGGCATATTATACTCTTCAGTTAATGCCTTGATATCATCTTTCTGTTCTTTCTCAATGCCAAACAATATCATGTTAGGCTGATTGCCTGCATCCATCGAACCGACATTTTCTAATAGGAGACCTTGTATGATGAATAGCGTCGTCAAGATCGCAGCACCAAGTCCTATCGAGATAATCAGCGTCTGAGTTTGGTTATTGGGTCGATATAGATTAGCTAATCCCTGTCTAAACACAAATGACCACCTCGTAGGAAAATATCGACGAACTCCCCATACGATCAACTTGGACACCCCAAATAGCACCAAGAAGGCTACCAGCAGGCCAATCGAAAAGACGAGTGCTTCTGTCGTACTACCGATGAGCTGATATAGGAATAAAAAAATACTTAATGCTATCGCAATGTATATTCCTATTTTAAGCCAATCTATGCCAGTTGTTTCCTGATCTACAGAAGCTCTTAAGGTCCTCAACGGGGTGATATTCCTAATCGAAACTAATGGAACTAAGGCGAACAGCATGGTGATCAAAACTCCGATAGAGGCCCCTTCCATTATGGCGCGCCATGAGATGTCCATATCAACCTTGTATGGCAAGAAATCTTGTAAGATGATCGGCAATAGCATCTGAATCGCACTTCCTATGGCGGCACCAATAATGACACTGATTATTCCAAGTACCAGGATCTGAATAAAATAGATGAAAAACGATTGGCCTCCAGTCATTCCAAGGCATCTGAAGATCGCAATGGAACTCACTTTGTTTTTGATGTAGATCATAACGCTACTGGCCACACCGATACAACCTAGTATCAATGATACAAGAGCTACGAGATTCAGAAAATAATTCAATGAGTCAAAGGCCTCCTTGAGATTTTCTCGCTGATCGTCTATTGTTGTTATCCTTAGGCTTTCGTTTCTAAATGCTTCCCGATGGTCATCTTCCCAGGCGTCGGGATCAAATTCCTGTAGCAACTTGTAATGCTGCGCATAATCTACTAAACTGCCCGGTTGTATGAGCTGGCTTTTGTCAAGTAACTCAGGGGTGATATAGATATTAGGAGCAAAACTTGAACCCGCCGATATACTTCCAAAAGAACTCTTCAATCTCCCGCCAATCATCATACTTACTCCACCTATCTTGATAGTATCGCCTACTTCTAATCCATATTGCAGCATCATACCATGGTCCACAATGATGAACTGCTCGTCCCGATGGCGCTCAAAAGCGTCATCAGGCTCTGTCAGAAGCTTGCCATAAAACGGGAAGTTGCCATCTATAGATTTTACTCCGATGAACTGGCTATCGTCCGTTTTTGGGAGATACGACATGGTAAATAGCTCCGTCTCATAAGCGACTTCGGCAGGTATCGAATCAAGCATGATTTGCAGATGCTCAGCAATTGGTTGATTGCCTGTTACTGACATGTCTGCTCCAAGAATCGACTTGGATTGCTCGTCTATATCCTTGACCAGATTATAGTTAAAGGAATTGATCGCTACCAATGCGGCTATACCTAGTATTATAGCACTCATGAACAAGGCCAGTTTCCCTCTATCCTTGCGGCTGTCGCGATAGGCAGTAGATATAAGATACTTGATGTTAGCCATATCTATACAGTATCAGTTGGCAGGTCACTTGATATTTTACCGCCCTTGAGCTTGATGATCCGCTGTGTTTTCTGAGCAAGGTCGAGGTCATGGGTGACGATGATCATTGTAGTGCCTTGCTCCTGGTTGAGCTCAAATATTAGGTTTTCAACCATTTCGCTTGTTTCCTCATCGAGGTTTCCGGTTGGTTCATCAGCAAATAATACTTCTGGGTCATTGCTAAATGCTCTTGCAAGCGATACACGCTGTTGTTCGCCTCCTGAGAGTTGAGCAGGATAGTGAGTTAATCTATCACCGAGTCCCACTCTTCCAAGCAATTCTTTAGCCTTATTTCGAGCTCCAGAGGATCTGCCTTGTAATTCGAGTGGGATCATTACATTCTCAATTGCTGTAAGGGTTGGCAACAGTTGAAAATTCTGAAAGATGAATCCAACTTTCTTGTTACGCACAGCTGCTTTTTCATTTTCAGTCATGCTGCTTATAGTCTCACTGGTCAACACAATACTTCCAGTGGTAGGAGTATCTAGTCCAGCACATAGCCCCAGGAGTGTTGTCTTTCCACTACCTGACGGACCGACAATTGAAACGATTTCTCCTCTCTCTATTGTAAAATTGATATCATCCAATACCACTAGCTCTCTGTTGACCCCTTTATACGTCTTTTTGAGATCACTCACGCTCAATATATGCGCCATAACTTCTGAATACTTGGTGAAACTAAGGATATGTAACTTACGTTATCTTGCTTATTAACTAGACTTTCATGACGCACATTACCTTATCTCGGCTTATGAGATTTATAATCACAGGATACTTCATGTTAATCTTATCTGCTTGCAATGATAAACCTGTATCCAAGCAAGATGTTGTCTTAGATTCAACGAATAGCCCCAGTGAGATGAAAAAACCTGAGTCTCCTACTTCCTCTAAAAAAAATATCATGTTTTTTGGTGATAGCCTAACAGCAGGCTATGGGCTAGATGAGGAAGAGTCTTATCCCAGTCTGGTACAGAAACGGATTGATTCATTGAGCTTACCCTATCAAGTCATTAATGCCGGCCTCAGTGGTGAAACTACAACAGGCGGATTGGGCC
>CAZAXY010000055.1:0-23174 GCA_964489125.1 uncultured Saprospiraceae bacterium | reverse complement strand
ATAACTTTGGAATGCTTGATGCAATACCAAGAAAACCATTGTCAAGGTCAGTCACGTAGATATTTAAGTAATCGTGAGGATCATTCTCACTTCCTACACCCGATCCGCCAGGAAGGCAAGCATGAAGAGTGCCATGAGTAGAACCTGTTTCATATGATGGGCATGTTGCAGTATTTATTCTATTTATTTTGCCGATGGCAAACTGTATACAAGTATGGCCAGATTCAAATGATTGAAAATCGCCTGTGATATTTTCTTTTCTGTTAGAATATCCACTAAAGTCTGAATTGAGCTGATCAACAACTATTCTAAGATCTTCTCTTGAAAAATTTTTGCCAGAGCCAATCGCTTCTCCGTTATGGAATATGTGAAAGGCAATAGGTAACACAGTTATGCCATTAGGACAAGTCTCCTGTGCTCCAGCATTTTTCAGCTGCTGAACTTTTAGAACACTTTTAGAGATGAAGCCATTGTATTCGGCTAATCTCTTTTCATATTCTTCTGGATATAGTGTTTGATATTTCTCTAACTCGTGAGTCACTCCACATGAATGTGATTGTGCTTTAACGAAGTTAAATTGAAGGAATAAAGCGCAAGCTAGTATAAGCGCACTTCTTAAGTTTGGATAAAGGGGGTTAAAAATTTTCATTGTTTTCATTGTAGTTGGATTCTGTACTCATAAGAGTCCTTCGAGGCACATTTACCTGATAAGAATCTGATTGCTGACTGGTCCGTCAAGATTTTTGGTCACTTTTTACGGGATTTTGGTTTTGGGGTAAAAACCTAGCCTTTAGGCAATAAAAAGCACCCTGATGGACTGGTCATCATGTAAGAATCTGGTTCAACTGATTTATGTAAATTGGACCTATATATATAGGCTTATGGCGGATATGCCCTGGAGTTCTTCAGCAACAAAAAAGATGGGATTATTTCTTTCTGCAAACCTCAGATAGACTGTTGTTCTATAAAATACAATTGGATAATTTGGGTTGCACAATCCATAATGACGTGCATCTATAGGACAACTGATTCTCTGGCTCTCCCTCCATAGAAATTCAAAAATGTAAACAAGGCGTCAGAAATCGCTCTTCAGATAATGTGGTTCTTAGTATTGTCCTAATCTGGATGGATGAACATTTAATTTGGCAATCTATTCTTGATATAGATTATAATCCTAAATGATTGATCTCTGCAATTTTTAAATTTGATGAAAAAGATACACTTATGCGGCTACAGCGCCTCAATATGGACAACTCATGGCATCTTGAGTTTGGCAATATGCGAGTATTGGTAGATCCTTGGTTGAAGGGCGCAGAGATAGACTACTTTTCTTGGTTCAACAAACAGAGCCACAAGACTAAATCAGTTCCGATAAATGATGTGCCTGCATATGATGTGGTCCTTATAACTCAAAAGTATCCTGATCACTTTCATATAGATACCTTACTGGAGATGAACCCAAAGCAACTTGTTGTACCAAAGTCCATCATTCAGAAGGTTAATCGTATACTGCCACAGTCATCTGTTTATACATTCGATCAGTGGTCAGAATATATAAGCAATTCCAGCCTCAAACTTCATCATCTACCATCTTATAGGTCTATGGATCCAATATATGATGCGCTCCTATTAGAAGATGGTGCACAAAGTGTATTATTGGCCACCCATGGTTATGATACCCGTTGGAGAGAGTTGATCAACAGGTATCCCCCGATTGCATTAGCGCTTACTCCCTTTAATCATTATCGATTACCTAAGATCTTAGGAGGTGATGTGTCGCCTGGCATGAACGCCGTTGCGACCCTCGTGCAAGATCTCTCCCCTAAACATATAGTCGCTACTCATGATGAAGACAAACAAGCATCTGGCCTTATACCGATGCTAGCGAATATCACTTGGGCTCCAAGTGAAGAGGAACTACTCAAAAACGAGTTGTTTCAAGATCGCTTATTAACCATATCCGATTATCAACCTCTTAGCCTATGAATCAAGTTAACCGAAGTTATGGAGATCTTCTACAGATCGCATTTATCTATATAGTAATAGCTATAAGCGGTTATCTCACCTGGCAGTTTACCAAGTCGCATGGCGAGGTCCTCTCTTTTTTGCTGGCAGATCTAGTTATGACTGTAGTTTGTTTTTTGTTTTCATTGATTAAAAAAAATAGCTCTGTATATGATGCGTATTGGAGTGTCATCCCTTTCTTTTTTATAGTCATGTGGAGCTACCTTCATTCATCGACTTTAACCACCTTTCATTTCGTCACTTTTGGAATTGTGTCATTATGGTCATGGAGATTGACACTAAATTGGATTAGGTCGTGGCCAGATTTCTCTCATCAGGATTGGCGATATACTAAGCTATCAGCAGATACAGGAGCTATGTATCCATTGGTCAATTTTTTTGGTATTCACTTATTTCCAACGTTACTGGTTTTTGGAGGTATGTGGCCTCTATTCTTTATGTTTAAAGAAGCGCCCAGCAGTATCGGGTTATTCATCTTTGGAGCTATTGTCTCTTTTATAGGGATCTTATTTGAGTACTTTGCCGATAATCAATTGGCCAAATTTAAAAGAAGGCCAAACCCAAAAATTTCTCAAGTTCTGGATACTGGCTTATGGGGACAGTGTCGGCACCCCAATTATCTTGGAGAGATGCTTTTCTGGATTGGCTTATTCTTTATAGGGTACGCATTCGGTGCTCCATTATATACGGTCGTGGGAGCCTTGTCAATGGTCTTGCTGTTCATTTTTGCATCAATTCCAATGAAGGAAAAGCGTATGATGGAAAGACGCCCAACTACTTTTAAAGACTATAAGTCCCGAGTGCCGCTCTTGATCCCTGGGCTATAATCTGCCACGACCAATTATGATTTCTAAGTTCATCACATATGGGAAACAAAGCGGACCAGGGTGGATACAGGCTGCAGTAACTTTGGGAGGAGGTTCCCTAGTGAGTTCGCTTTATCTGGGCGTTATCGGCGGCTATGAATTCTTGTGGCTACAACCGCTTGCTATGCTATGCGGTATTGTTATGCTCGCAGCAATCTCTCATGTCACCCTCTCTAAAGAAGAATATAGCGATCGGCCATTCAGACTCATTAAAAAGAATATCTCCCCTACTTTAGCTTGGGGTTGGTTGATCGCTACCGTAGTAGCGAATGTTGTTTTCTGTTCTTCGCAGTTTGCATTAGCCACGGATACCATTCAGACCAATTTAGGGATGAATATCCCCTCATTTGGAGTTACTGCTATATTGTTTGTGGTAGTCGTCGGGATAACTGCACTCTCTCGAATCAGAGAGTCGACATCGCACATGATTAATAAGGTGCTGAAATTTATGGTTGCTTTTATAGTGCTGTCTTTTTTCATCGTAACTGTGCACTTAATTGGTAGGAGTGAGATTATGTGGAGTGAACTCCTTATGGGTTTCATACCAGATTTTAGCATGCTATTTAGACCAGCGGACTCTTTTGAAATATTTCTTTCTCAATGTGGTCCAGATGAGACGTACTGGACAGATTATATTGTATCTCATCAACGAGATATACTAATAGGAGCTTTTGGTACCGCCGTAGGAATCAACATGACTTTTCTCTTGCCATATACACTCTTGGCCAAAGGCTGGGGGCGTGCTCAGCGAGAGCTCTCTCGTTTCGATTTGTTGTTTGGGTTATTGGTTCCGTTTGTTTTGGCATCAACTTGTTTAATCATTGTGTCAGCGTCTCAATTTCATGCAGAACCAAAGGGCGTAGTTAATATAGCTGCATACGAGAGCATCTTAGATCAAAAATTGAATATAGACCCAGGCACCTCTGCCTTCATTGTTGATATGGAGATGCTGAGAGCTCAAGCGCCAGAGCACGATAAAATGATGAGCACTTTGTTAGCTAAGCGCAACACTTTTGACTTATCGTCGACATTGGAGCCACTATTAGGAAGTTGGGCGATTATGATATTCGGATTTGGCGTACTTGCTATGGCGATAAGTACGATGCTCGTACATATGATGATGAATGGTTACGCTATTAGCGAAGCGCTCGGCGATCCGCGAAATAAGAAGTACTATATCATAGGTGTATTAATTCCTGCCGTACTGGGGTTGTGCTCGCCGATACTGTGGACAGGCTCAATAAAAACTGCGTTAGTGATTCCTGCGTCAGTGATAGCGACTATATTCCTTCCCATCGCTTATCTCACCTTCATTATTCTGATGAATAAAAAGAGTGTCCTGGGTCAGGATATGCCCCAGAACCGTATGCTTATTAATGTCTTGATGCTTATTTCTACGGGCATTGCCATGTTCGCTTCAATCTGGGCGATTCTCGGCAAAATATCTGATGGAGGATCATTCGAGAGATTATTAGGCGGAATTGGTTTAGCCTTATTTGCGATTATGATAATTATTGGAGTCAGAAGTACATTAAGCGCCGAGCATGAAGGGTAAATCACAGATAGGGGTTGGAATTGTTGGATCAGGAATGATCGCACAATTTCATGCTACGGCCTTACAACATATAGAAGGAGTAGAACTCATCGGCATATACAGTTCTACGGAAAGCAAAAGACTTGCCTTTGCCAACAAGTGGAGCTGTAGAGCGGTTCCTTCATTGCAGGAGTTGCTTGCTGACGATCAGGTGGACATGATCTTGATTGCCACACCTTCCGGCACTCATCTCGAGATTACCCTTGAGGCAGCACAACATGGTGTACATGTCTTGTGTGAAAAACCATTGGAGATAACCACAGCACGAATTGATCAAATGGTTAGTACCGCAGTGGATAACAATATCATCTTAGGAGGTATCTTCAATCGAAGGTTCAATAGAGCAGTTGCTCTTCTTAAGGAGGCGGTAGAACATCAACGTTTTGGCAAGCTTACGATCTGTGATGCACAGATTAAGTGGTATCGCACACAGGATTATTATGACTCAGGTGGATGGCGAGGCACTTGGACTCTTGATGGAGGAGGAGCACTTATGAATCAATCTATACATACTATTGATTTATTGATCTATCTAGCTGGGCCGATCAAACGACTATCCGCGATAACTAAGACCTTTACTCATGATCGTATCGAGGTAGAAGATAACGCAGTGGTCATGCTTGAGTATGAATCAGGAGCGCTGGGAACAATTCAGGCGTCGACGTCGTGTTGGTCTGAAGATGGTCATGCTGCTGAGGTTAACATTTGTGGGATGGCCGGCAGTGTATTCATGCATGATGATAGATTTGCTAAGTGGGAGTTTAAAGAGCAGACACCCGAAGATGAGTTGATCAGAACAGAACTGATGGTCACCGATTCTATCGCTGAGGGGGCCAATGACCCAAAAGCGATCCAAGTAGATGGTCATATCCGTAACATTCAAAACTTCGTTTCCGCCATAAGCGGGATGAATACTTTAGGTGTCGATGGTTATGAAGCTCGCAAAGCAGTCGCCGTGATTGAATCGATTTATGAAAGTGCCAAGAGTGGTGGAAAATGGATAACACTATAGCTTAACTCTATGATATTAACAGGATTTACAGACGAAGCCTCCGCTGACATCGCAGAGCAAATAAGAGTAACTAGAGAGCTAGGCTGGTCATATCTCTCTGCTCGCACCATCAACACGGCCAATATCCACGACATCTCTGATGACGAGTTTGATAGATTATATGAGTTGTTATCTGAGCAGAACATCCAAGTAGCCGAGTTCGGCTCGATGATAGGAAGCTGGTCCAAGAGCATCCATTCTGATTTTGGTATTACGCAGGCAGAAGTAGAGCGCTGTATACCGAGGATGAAGAGACTCGGCGTTAAGATTGCCAGAATCATGTCTTATGCTCAAGAGCCTTGGGGTAGTAATCAACATGAAGACGAACGTTTCAAGCGATTACGTTGGATTACCCAACAGTTTAAGAGCGAAGGGCTTATCGCCGCTCATGAAAATTGCATGAACTGGGGTGGATTTTCGGCAGACCATACACTGAGATTACTGGACGAAGTGCCAGATCTAAAGTTGATCTTTGATACGGGCAATCCGATATTTCAGCGAGACAGATCAAAGTCTGAGCCATATCCGTGGCAGAATTCATTGGAGTTTTATCATGCTGTGAAGCATGCAATTGTTCATGTACATGTTAAGGATGCCACTATGAGTAAAGAGGATAAGGTGAATTATGTTTTTGCTGGTGAGGGTAATGCTTATATCCAAGAGATACTGACTGATCTTCATCGATCAGATTATCAGGGATTTATAGCTATAGAACCTCATGTTGGAAAAGTCTTCCACGAAGATTTTAATTCTAAGGATGCCAATAGCGAATATAAGATCTATAGGGAGTATGGACAGAGATTTGAAGAATCCGTAGAAGCTGTGGTCAACAGAGCTATGTGAATATGGCTCTGATAAGTAGATCAAGCGGATCATTCACAAGCGGACAGGTGCGGAGTTCTTGTTCCGAGTACAAGATTAGCAACAATTGGAGGAGGTGAGGAGCAACGGGTTTATAAGTAAGGAATCGATTGTGCTACTTGGAATTGAAAGCCTTGGTGAAATAGCCAAACAGGCTTCAGAATCCATACTTCCATCGGGAGCACCATACAGCGTTGTGCTGGTACGTGGCTGTATCTGCATATACTACAAGAAATGAAGAGAGCTAAATAGTGTATAAACTCTTAAGCCGACCAAAAGAAGTTAGTGTTGGATTGATGCTTGTTGAAGAAGTAAACTAGTGTCAAAAGATATTAGCATTGAGGCATTACTCTTAATACTAGTTTACTCTTCGATCGATATGTCTTACTTCTTAAATAATCCTTTCAATAGACTTCCACCTATAGAAGCCACATCATCAACTATACTGCCGTCGCCATCTCTATCGAGGAGAGATGAGATTAAGCTTGGATTAGACGCTCTTTTATTAGCTTGGCCTAATGCTCCTGATAGTACGCTTGATAAGTCAGAGTTGCTGAGTCCAGAAGATCTCTTTTGCTTGCCTAGCATGCCCAATACTATAGGAGCTAGTTTTACAAGTAAACTTGATGACTGGTTATTATTCAATCCACTCATTTTAGAGAGCGCTTCGATTGCACCATTTTGTTTAGCACCAAGAAGGTGACCTAATATACCAGCACCATTTCCTGCACGACTATTGGCTGCAGCGGCATTGCCTTTTATAAAGCCCGTAAGATCATTTAAAAGACTGCCATCATGGTCTCTGTCAAGCGCTGCTCCTAATGCCTCTGCACCGTTGGCGTTAGATGAATTCTTTGCCAGGGCTTTCATGAGTATTGCCATACCATTGTCTACTGCGGATGAAGTTTGTTTCTTTTCAGCGCCTAATTGATTGGTGAGCGCACCGATTACATCATCGGACATCTGAGATTGGAGGAGGTCAAAAATACTTGCCATTATATTAAAATTTGTTTTAATGTGATAAATAAAAAATTATGGTATAGTATTTGAAACTACAACCATGGAGCTAACGTATATGTCATGATAAAGATTCCACTTAAGCTATTTATTCTTTGCCTAATCACCATACAGGGTTTATATGCCGATGATAACTCGGACGTTACTGAAAATTATATCAATCGGTACGGCCATATTGCCATCAATGAAATGAACCGAGTCGGGATACCAGCAAGTATAAAAATGGCCCAAGCCATATTGGAGTCTAATAGTGGCAGGAGTACTCTGGCACGTCAATCCAATAACCACTTTGGAATAAAGTGCGGCAAAAACTGGACAGGTGGCGAGGTTTATCACGAGGACGATGACTATGAGAATGGCCTCCTAATAAGAAGTTGCTTCCGGGCATATGATGATCCAGCAGAATCGTTTATGGCGCATTCGGAATTTTTAGCCAATCCATATTCTAAGAGATACAAGTTCTTATTTGATTTAGACCCACAGGATTATAAGTCATGGGCGAGAGGTCTTAAAAAGGCGGGCTATGCTACAGATCCTAAGTATCCGAGCAAATTGATAGGAATCATAGAGAACTATAGACTTTATGAACTTGATTTGGGCATTTATCCTGAGGGAGCCGAATTAGCAATAGTCCAACAAGCACCAGGTCAGACAACAAGCTCGACGGCTCAGGAGCCTGTGGTCATCAATACATCATATGAAAGTGATGAGGCAACAACACTGACATCTCACGATTCAGACCTAGCGACTCAGGCCGACAAGAAGCATAATCGAACTGCTCATGGAGAGTATGTTGTTAAGCAAGAAGATAGTATGGTATCGATATCAGAGGCGTATAATATTCCTCTTCAGACATTATATGTGCAGAATAGGATGCCGTTCGGCACAGAGCCAAAGACTGGAGAAGTATTGGCATTAAATGAATACATTCACCTCAAGAATTCTCCTAAGTACTGGGATCATAACGAAGAGACTCAGAAAGCAACAACACTCTGGAGTGAAACTATTGTAATAGCAATGGAATAGGATTTTTTACTCACTAACAAGTGAAGCCTTCAAGTACTCTCTATTAAGCATCGCAATATTCTCAGTAGAAATTTCCTTAGGACATTCTACTTCACAAGCGCCAATGTTAGAACAGAATCCAAAGCCTTCTTTATCCATCTGTGCGACCATGCTTCGCACACGTTTCGTCTGTTCTACTTTTCCTTGAGGCAATTGTCCAAGGTGAGCAATCTTAGCAGAAGTGAATAACATCGCAGAACCATTAGGACAAGCCGCAGCACAGGCTCCACATCCTATACAAGCTGCTGCATCAAATGCTGCAAGAGCAGTATCTTTTTCTATTGGTATAGCGTTGCCATCTGGTGCTTGTCCAGTATTGATAGAGATATAACCACCTGCCTGAATGATACTGTCATATGCTGTACGATCTACCACCAAGTCTTTCATTATTGGAAATGCCGCTACTCTATATGGCTCAACGACAATAGTGTCTCCATCTTTGAACTGTCTCATATGAAGTTGACAGGTTGTAGTGCCTTTCTGTGGTCCATGTGGTTGACCATCTATGACCATGCTACAGGTCCCACAGATACCTTCTCGACAGTCATGCTCAAATGCTACAGGATCTTTCTTCTCTGAGATCAATTGCTCATTGAGAACGTCTAGCATCTCAAGAAATGACATGTGTTCAGAAGCCTGCACAGTATGTTCTTCAAAAGAACCCTTGCTTTGGTTATTCTTTTGTCTCCAAACTTTGAGTTTGAGTTTCATATCTGACATAATCTATCTTATTTGTAGCTTCTTGTTTTAAGCTCGACGTTTTCAAATTTTAATTCTTCCTTGTGTAATACATGATTGCCATCATCTCTCCAGCTCCATGCGGCGACATAAGCATAGTCTTCATCATTTCTCTTTGCCTCACCTTCCTCTGTAGCATACTCCTCACGGAAGTGGCCGCCACAGGATTCATTACGATTAAGCGCATCGACCATCATCACCTCACCCAGTTCTAGGAAGTCTGCCACACGTACCGCTTTTTCTAGTTCTGGGTTAAACTCATTGGCGTCTCCAGGAACGAACACATCTCGATAGAACTCCTCTCTGAGTGCTCGGATTGCAACCCGACCTTTCTCAAGGCCTTCTGCATTGCGAGACATTCCACAATATTCCCAGACCAGCTTACCAAGTCTTCTGTGGAATGACTCCACCGACTGATTTCCTTTAACGGATATCAACTTAGTGAGAAGCTCTTTAGCTCCAGCTTCTGCTTCGTCAAATGCTTCTTGGTTAGGATCTATAGGCGCTGTTCTTATCTCATTAGACAGGAACTGACCAATTGTATAAGGGATCACAAAGTAACCGTCAGCAAGACCCTGCATTAATGCAGAGGCACCAAGCCTATTAGAGCCGTGATCTGAGAAGTTTGATTCTCCTAATGAGAAGAGACCGGGAACATTAGTTTCTAGATTATAATCTACCCATAGACCACCCATCGTATAGTGCACTGCCGGGTAGATCTTCATCGGCATCTTGTATGGATTCTCCCCAGTGATTTTAGCATACATGTCAAAGAGGTTGCCATACTTCTGAGCGACTACTGCTTCACCCATTTCTGTGATTACTTCTTTGGATGGATTGGACATGCCTTTAGATATCGCCTCTGCCTTACCGTATCTCTCTATCGCGGAAGCAAAATCGAGATAAACAGCTAAGCCAGTAGGTGCAACGCCCTTGCCTTCATCACATGCAATCTTAGCAGCACGGGAGGCTACATCACGAGGCACCAAGTTTCCAAAGGCTGGATATCTTCTTTCGAGATAGTAATCTCTATCTCCCTCGGCAATATCGAGGGCTGTCTTTTTCCCTTCTCTTATGGCTTTAGCATCATCAAGCGAATTAGGCACCCATACACGACCATCATTTCTGAGCGATTCTGACATCAGCGTCAGTTTAGATTGGTATTCTCCAGATACGGGAATACAAGTCGGGTGTATCTGAGTGTAACATGGATTGGCCATTAGTGCCCCACGTTTGACGGCTTTCCAAGCAGCAGTAACATTCGACATCATCGCATTAGTAGATAGATAGAATACATTACCATAACCACCAGTAGCTAGAACTACACAGTGACCAGCAAAGCGCTCTATTTCTCCAGTCTTATTATTCCTCGCAATGATGCCTCTTGCTTTACCATCAATCTTCACTACGTCGAGCATCTCGTGACGATTGTACATCGTCACGGCGCCAGTAGATATCTGTCTGCTCAGTGCTTGATAGGCACCGATTAACAATTGCTGTCCGGTTTGCCCCTTGGCATAAAATGTTCTAGATACTTGTACCCCACCAAAAGATCTGTTTGCAAGACCACCACCGTACTCTCGAGCAAATGGAACTCCTTGTGCTACACACTGATCTATTATATCTACACTGACCTCAGCAAGGCGGTGCACGTTAGCCTCTCGAGATCTGTAATCGCCACCTTTGATGGTGTCATAGAATAGTCTGTAGATGCTGTCGCCATCATTCTGATAGTTCTTAGCGGCATTGATTCCTCCTTGAGCGGCTATACTGTGAGCACGTCGTGGACTATCGTGAAATGAGAAGCACTTAACTTTATATCCTAACTCTCCTAAAGTTGCTGCTGCCGAAGCCCCGGCTAAGCCCGTGCCAACTACGATGACTTCAATACGTCTTTTATTATTTGGAGCAACAAGATTCATAGTGGATCTATAGTCTACCCACTTAGATGCCAACGCTCCATCTGGTACTTTACTATCTAATGCCATGTTCTTACTTTGATTGTGTGAAGAATATATACAATGGTAATACTGCAAACCCTAATGGCACCAGTATGGCATATGCTTTGCCAAGACCACTGATCAGTGGCGTATATTTCTTATGTCTTAGACCCAAGGTCTGAAATGCACTTGCAAATCCATGCCAGAGGTGGAATGCTAATACCAATAGGCCCACTAGATATAAAATCATCCAAACTGGTTGTTCCATCACCGCAACCACCTTGCTATAAGCATCTATAATCTGTCCTCCATCATAGCTCACCATAGGCTGTCCTCCAATAAACTTAAATTGAAACCAGAAGTGCCCTAAATGCATCAATAGAAATGCAAAGATCAATGTGCCTAACAGCGCCATCTGATTGGATGCCCATGAACTCTTATTCTTTGCTGATACAGCATATTTTGATCCTTTGGCCTTCTTGTTTTTTAAGGCAAGCATGATTCCGACTATTGCATGTATGAGGATAAATGCATAGTTGCCTTTGGCAATCAATTGAATCAGCGGATTATGACTCATAAAGTCTGTGTAAACATTGAATGCCTCTCCACCATCATTGGATAATAATTGAAGATTACCGATCAAGTGTACTATGAGAAATAGAATAAGGAATAGACCAGTCAGAGACATCACTAGTTTCTGTCCGATACTTGAAGTGAGAAAATTAACGAGCCATTTCATAGACTGTCTGTAATTTAGTTAGCCAAAACTACTTATTATATCATCTGACGAGACCATAAGTTCGAGCCCATAAGCTATTTAGACTTGATCTATTTTTTCAATGATGCCAGGATATAAAGTGTTAGAATTCAGCGATCTACGATACTCATTATTTTATCCAGTCCAACATAGAAATAAGCAGAGTACCTTTGCGGCACATTTAGCATTTTATGACTCGAAGCAAATCGTTTTCTTCATTCTTAAAGTATTTTTCTAAAGAGTCTTTACCAGTAACCCTATCAGAAGAAAATGTTACTTATTTTTCTAGTACCAATCCACCACTCCCTCAAGACTTGATTAGGAGATTTATCGAGCAGAATTCGGAAGACGACGACGAATATACCGAGTACATACCCTGTTGTAAGATTCCCAAGACTGATAAGATGCATGCGATCGTGTATTGGAAAGGAGGTCTCCTATCCTATGAATACGTTCTGGCCACATTCAATAAAAATGGAGTAATAATTGATCGAAAGATTATTGCGGGAACTAAGTCAGATGGTAAAAGCATTATTAAGTCTGTAGCAACCATTGATGAAAACTGGATCATCACCGTAGTCGTCGGACAACAAGACGAATCACAACAACTCTATGATCCATCAGGTAGCAAGAATATGACCTTAGAACTATTGGCTACCGGAGAAATCAACTTTTCCCTAGAAAACTAATATGACAGCAAAGTTTAAATCCGGCTCACGTAAATTACCGCAACGGTTTTTGCAGCAAGCCATCTTAAAGCTTCTAAGAAAGAAGAACACAAAATTCTATAACGCTAAGACTATTGTACAGAAACTGGGAGTGAAGAACTCGCGAGATTCTGCTGAAGATGCTCTGAGAGCTCTGTATAGTAAAGGCAAAGTCATCAGTGATGGCCAAGGTCGTTATGGCTTTAATCCAAGGAATAATAAAAGTGACGAGCGGAGATCTAAGAAGCTATATAATGGTCGCATTGAAGTAATCGCTAATGGTGCAGGTTTCGTAATCGTAGAGGGATTAGATCAGGATGTCTATATCCCGAAGAAGTATGTCTCTGAAGCATTGCATGGTGACACAGTTCGCATAGAATCTTCTAAGCCTAGACCGGGCCGACGCCCTGAAGGCAAAGTAGTAGATGTAGTAACTCGTGGCAGAACAGCTTATATCGGCATATTTAGGCAGCTTAAGAAGTACGGCCTAGTTTACGTCGATGACGGGAAGGCAGACCTTGAGGTTAAGATCCTCCCTAAGCACTTTAACGAGGCCGAAGATGGTTCTGCGGTAGTCGTCGAGATCTACGATTTCGGTGAAGAAAATAGAAATCAAAAACTGGGTCGCATAACAGCAACGATTAATAAAGATGATCGCAATGACTTTGAGATGAACTCAATCTTACTGTCCAATGGATTTGATATTCAGTTTCCAGAGCAAGTATTACAGGAGACAGCTAAATTAAATGATGTTGTAACAGAAGAAGATATAGCGCAGCGACGTGACCTAAGAGACTGGGATATATTCACCATTGACCCAGTAGATGCTAAGGATTTTGATGATGCACTATCTTGTATTAAGCATGACAATGGCGATATAGAAATCGGAATTCATATTGCCGATGTTACCCACTTCGTTAAGCCAGGAACGGCATTAGACAAGGAGGCATTTGATCGATCTACATCGGTATATCTTGTAGACAGAGTATGTCCGATGTTACCCGAGCGCATCTCTAATGAATTATGTTCACTCCGCCCTAATGAAGATAAGTTTGCATTTTCAGCAATCTTCATATTGGCACCGGACTTGAAAATTAAAAATCAATGGTTCGGTAAAACCTTGATCCATAGCAAGAGACGTTTCACCTATGAGGAGGCGCAAGAAGTAATCGACGAGGGTAAAGGCGATTATGCTGTAGAGCTCAAGGAAATGAATCGGATCGCAAAGCACTTGAAGAAGAAGCGCTTCGAAAAAGGATCGATAGACTTTGAGAGTGACGAGGTTAGATTTGTCTTGGATGAAGACATGAAACCAGTTGCTGTTAAGAGAAAGGTGCGCGGAGATTCTCATAAGTTAGTTGAGGAGTTCATGCTCTTGGCTAATCGGAGGACAGCCAAATACGTAGCTAAGAAGAGTAAGAATGAGATCCCTAATGTATATCGAGTGCATGACACCCCTGATCCAGAGAAGCTTCAGACTCTAGCCACCTTGGCTATGGAGTTCGGTATTAAGTTAAATCTTGATACTCCAAAGAACATTACTCAGTCTCTCAACAATCTGACACAAAACCTTGAGGACGAAGGGCTGAAAAGCATCTTGCGTCCCATGGCCATCCGATGTATGGCTAAGGCAGTGTATGGTACTGATAATATTGGGCATTATGGCTTAGGATTTAGCTATTATACTCACTTTACATCTCCAATACGGCGATATTCGGATGTGATAGTGCATCGCATTCTTCAGGATAATCTCGTTGGCGAACTAAGGCTTAAGACCTCAGAGCTAGAAGAGAAATGCCTCCATATATCTCAACAAGAGAGAAATGCCACCAGTGCCGAGAGAGAATCAATTAAGTATAAGCAAGTCGAGTATCTGAGCGAACAGATAGGCGAAGAGCTTGAAGGTACAATACGCAATATCATCGACAAAGGCGTGTTCATAGAGCTCACCGAGAGCCAATCCGATGGTATGATCAGGTTTGATGACTTTGATGAAGCTTTTGATGTACATAGCAGCCAGATTAAAGCTACTGGTATGACAACAGGACTGGTATTGAGGATCGGAGATCAGATAAAAGTGAGTGTTTTATCCGTTGACATGCAGAAAAAGCAAGTTGATTTTTCATTTGTGTCCAAACTCGACAGAAAGCGGGATCAAAACGCTTAAGTCAAATTGTCGTATTTTCGCAGCCTGTTTAGAAAACGTACCAAATGAGCAAGAAAAGAGTCCTATTCGTCACTCAAGAAATGAAGCCGTACACTACGGCTGGAGAAATTTCAGAAATATTGAACCAGATCGCACCTTATGCTTATAATAAGGGATATGAAGTAAGGGTCTTAATGCCTAAATATGGTTTGATAAATGAGCGTCGCCATAGGCTTCACGAGGTAGTGCGTCTGTCAGGAATGAATATCATCGTCGATGATGATGACTTCCCTTTGATAATCAAGGTGGCATCATTACCAGGTTCACGCATGCAGGTATATTTCCTTGACAATGAGGAGTTTTTTAAGAGAAAGCACATTTTCCACGATGCCGATGAAAAGCCTTTTGAGGACAATGCAGATAGAATGGTGTTCTTCTGTAAGGGTGTTATGGAAACCGTCAAGAAATTTGGATGGGCTCCAGATATCATTCACTGCCACGGGTGGATGACTAGTTTGGTTCCGCTCTATCTGAATAAGATTTATCGCAATGATCCTATTTTCGAAAAGGCGAAACTTATCTATAGTGCCTATAATGGATCTTTAGCGAGCACATTTGATAAAGGCTTTTTTGACAAGGCGACGATAAATAATCTCGAAAATGAGGATTTGTCGTCTTACAAGGATGGAGATAAAATAATCCTTCATGAGGGAGCGATCAAATACGCAGATGCGTTAATATCTGGACAAGTTGATTTAGACGAGTCTTTGAAAGCCTTGATCGATGCATCAGATGCGCCAAACCTGGTGTTAGATTCAGACGATTATCTGGCACAGTACTTAGACTTTTACAAATCATTATTAGACGAAGAAGAAAGCGAAGCATAATTGAGATTATACTTTTTCTACATTGCTGTACTAGTATTGACCTCTCTCATCATCGGAGCGTGCAGTGATTCGACACCTGTTGGGTCAGGTCTTTTAAGTGGTGAAGATTTAGAAGTTGTTTTTGAAGATGATTTCGATATCTCGGCATCAACAGTGCTCACTGAGCCAACCTTGACCTATACTGCTCAAAATAATTCCATACAACGCCACCTAGCAGGACAGTTTAATGATCCAGTGTTTGGAGAGAGCCAGTCATCATTTTACTGTCAGATGAGATATTTTGGAGATCTTATTCCTAACTATGAAGGTGCAACCTTAGATTCTGGCGTTTTTATGCTACAGCTGGATACCACTTTTTTCGCAGGAGATTCTGTTAGTAATTTGGATTTTGAGGTTCTTAGACTTATCGAGGATATATCAAGTTTTGACTCTATCAACAGTGATGCTGTATTTGCTATTGACGAAGAGCCTTTAGGAGTATTAGAGAACTATAGTCCATCAGATGGGCGGATATTTCGATTTTTTGAACCCTCTTTCCTAGATACATTAGAGTTCGCTAACGTTATAAGGATTCCGATATCGGATGATTTTAGTAGCGAAGTGCTCTCAATTGATGGCAATGAAGCTCCGACTTCGGCAGAGCTGGTGCCTTTTTTTAATGGATTTCTGTTTAGGGCAACTACCCAACAGTCTGCGATGGTATCATTTGACTTGTCTATTCTTGCTCTGCAGAGTTTCTTTTCTCTCTATTACACTGACGCAGATAGTATAAAGAGAGTATACAATTATCCATTGGGATTTGATCGACCGATAGTATTTGAGCATGACTATACTGGGACAGTAATCCCTGATGTACTTAATGTGCCAGCTGAGGGAAATGATCCACTTTATCTCCAGGGATTAAATGGAGTAGATATTCAAGTTGATATCTCTGATATGCTTAGGATAAATGATAATATTCTATTAAATCATGCTGAGTTAGAGATTACTCTTGCCATAGAGAACACTGAAAATCTTGATTTTCCTGCAAGTCCTTCTTTAGGTCTTTACAGGATGGACAGTAATGGGCGATTAGTAGAAATTGAGGACTTGTTCCTTGCAGATCTAAGAGGGGCGAGAGAAATTGTATTTGATGGCACCTTGAATACTTCTGGTACAGAAAGCACCTATAGTTTCAACTTTACCACTCATGCAAAAGGAATCCTCGACGGTATAGATAATGGCATTATTTATATTTCCGTTTTTGAAAAAGGGGCGGATCCGTCAAGGACTATTGTTTACGGCCCAGATCATGATACCTCTCCAATGAAGTTAAACTTAACCTTCACTAGACTTTAATTGAATACATGTGTGGAATAGTCGCCTATAATGGTAGTAAAGACGTACTACCAATCCTCATTGATGGCTTAAAAAGATTAGAATATCGAGGCTACGACAGCGCTGGGATAGCAGTTTTTGACGGTCAAAAGATTACAATAACTAAAAAGAAAGGGAAGGTCTCCATTCTTGAATCAAGCCTTGACACATCGTTGAAAAGTGCTATAGGCATAGGACATACAAGATGGGCAACACATGGAGTTCCAAATGATGTAAATGCACATCCACACTTGTCAGCAGATGGATCTATAGCGCTAGTACACAATGGCATCATAGAAAATTATCAAGAGCTGAAAGATGCGCTCGTTGATCTCGGGTATGATTTCAAAAGTGATACGGATACTGAGGTGTTGTCACATTTGATCCAAGAACTTAGAGACTCGAGAGACTTGACTTTTGCCGATGCCGTCAAGGAGGCATTAAAGAAAGTGGTAGGGGCTTATGCCCTTGTTATTATGGATGTCAACAATCCTAAATTGCTCATTGGTGCTAGAAAATCTAGTCCATTAACTCTTGGTATTGGTGATGGCGATTTGTATTTAGCTTCAGACGCCTCACCCATAATTCAATATACTGATCAATATATCTTTTTAGAAGATGAGCAAATCGTCGAGGTATTTGATAACGGCACGTATAACATCTCAAACTTAGATGACTCAGTGGCCAAACCAGTGATCACCAAGCTAGATCTAAAGATTGAAGAGTTAGAGAAGGGCGGATATGAACATTTCATGCTCAAAGAGATTTTTCAACAACCACGGACTATCTCTGATAGTATGAGAGGGCGTCTTAATGCTGAGACAGGATCTATAAGCGTAGGTGGTCTGACAGATCATTTAGACAGGATAAAGAGTATTAAGAGATTGATTTTAACAGCATGTGGGACTTCCTGGCATACAGCACTCATTGCAGAGTATTTATTTGAAGAGTTGGCAAGGATACCTACTGAGGTAGAATATGCCTCAGAGCTCAGATATCGGAACCCAATCATCGATGATAATGATCTTGTAATTCTATTGTCGCAGTCTGGTGAAACAGCAGATACTTTGGCAGCATTACAACTGTCTAAGTCTCTAGGTGCAATGACATATGGTATCGTTAATGTGGTGGGATCAAGTATTGCTCGAGAGACAGATACAGGATCCTATATTCATGCAGGACCTGAGATAGGAGTAGCATCAACTAAAGCATTTACTAGTCAACTAGTAGTGCTGACATTGATGGCAGCGCAGCTAGGTAAGGAGCGTGGCACTTTAGAAGATGATAAATACCTATCTATTGTAAATGGCCTTCGCCAATTGCCATATCAAGTAGAGCAGATTCTTAAATCTGCAGAAACAATAAGGCATATAGCCCTTGAGATTAAGAGCGCTAACAATGCATTATATCTAGGTCGAGGGTATAACTTTCCAGTGGCGCTAGAAGGAGCATTGAAGTTGAAAGAGATTTCCTATATACATGCTGAAGGTTATCCGGCTGCTGAAATGAAACATGGTCCGATTGCGCTGATAGATATGTATATGCCGGTAGTTGTCATAGCAACTAACATCAGCGCTTATGAAAAAATTATAAGCAATATTGAGGAAGTTAAGGCGCGAAAGGGCGTAGTAATTGCGATTATTAATGAAAATGATGAAATCATCCGTAAATTAGCAGATTATTGGATAGCTATACCAGACACAGATGAGTGTTTAACTCCTATCTTGTCGGTCATTCCTCTCCAGCTATTAGCGTACTACATTGCAGTTATGAGAGGATGTAATGTAGATCAACCGAGAAACTTAGCAAAATCAGTAACAGTAGAATAATGATAAATCACGGGATGGAGTATAACTCCCAAAAGGAAGGTTTAATCATTGCGCAGTATGGTCGCAATGTCCAGAATCTTATCAACTACGCTTTGAAGATTGAGGACAAAGAAAAAAGACAGTCCTTTACTGAGGCAATCATAGAACTCATGAATCAGATGAACCCCATCTCGAGAAATGAGGAAGATCATATAGAAAAATTATGGAGACATCTCTTCAGGATCTCTGATTATAAAATAAATGTTGTTCCTCCTAGTGGAGTTGTTCCGAGTCCAGAATCGAGTGAATATCAGCCTAGTCAGATTCCCTATGATAAGGGAACAAAAGGATTCAGACACTATGGTAGCAATGTGAAGAAGTTGATCGAAAAGGCTAAAGCACTCACAGACGAGGAAAAGAAATCAGAGTTCTCGATGGTTATTGCTTCTTATATGAAGTTGGCTTATCGAACGTGGAATAGGGAACACTATGTAAATGATGAAATCATCAAAGGAGACCTCAAAAAACTTTCCGATGGAGAGCTAGCCTTAGGAGAAGACGAGGTGATTGACGTATCTGCAGTAAAATATAATAGGCCTAGTTCGTCGAGCAACAATAATAATCGACGTCGGAAAGGAGGCGGCAGAAATAATAATAACAATAATCGTCGCCGTAACAATAATAAAAGCTCTCGCCGCAGACGTTAGCATCAATTGATACCATTGTTTTCAATAGGATATGGATGCAGCAAGATTCATTTAGAGTAAGCGGAGGGGCCAAACTGTCAGGCACCATTGTACCGCAGGGTGCAAAAAACGAGGCCTTGCAGGTATTGTGTGCTGTAATGTTGACCAAGGAAAAGGTCATCATGAAGAATGTCCCAGACATCTTAGATGTGAGGCGCTTAATTAACCTCCTGGATGGCTTAGGTGTAACAGTGACCAAAATATCTCCTAACGAGTATCACTTCGAAGCGGCATCGGTGGACTTAGACTATGTAGCAAGCCAAGAGTATCAGAAGAACGCCAAGAAGATACGCGGTTCGGTCATGCTCATGGGTCCAATGATCGCACGTTATGGCAAAACATTTATGCCTAAACCAGGAGGAGATAAAATAGGGCGTCGGCGCTTAGACACGCATATAAATGGATTTAAGAAACTCGGTGCGGACTTCGATTATGATACCGAAAGAGAGAGTTTTTATTTAGGTGGCGATGATCTGAAGGGAACATTCATACTGATGGACGAAATCTCAGTAACTGGAACCGCCAATGTGCTTATGGCGGCTGTCCTCACAGAGGGTACAACCACGATATACAATGCGGCTTGCGAGCCATATCTACAGCAGCTCAGTAAAATGCTCAGCAGAATGGGGGCTAACATCTCTGGAATAGGCTCTAACAAGCTCATCATAACAGGGGTATCAGAGTTAAACGGAACTACTCATACCATACAACCTGACTTTATTGAGATAGGTAGTTTTATTGGCTTAGCGGCAATGACTCAATCAGAGATCACAATATCAGGTGCGGCAACAGCAGATCTCGGTATTATTCCATCTGTATTCGATAATGTTGGCGTGGAAGTCAATATCATCGGTGATGATGTTCATATTCCTGCTCAGGAAATGTATAGCATTAAACCATTCATAGATGGATCGATTATGACTATCTATGATTCACCATGGCCTGGATTTACCCCTGATTTGATAAGTATTTTGTTGGTCGTTGCTACGCAGGCGGTGGGGAGCGTATTGATTCACCAGAAGATGTTTGAGAGTAGACTATTTTTTGTGGATAAGTTGATCGACATGGGTGCTCAGATAATATTATGCGATCCCCACAGAGCAACTGTGATCGGTCTTGGTCGAGCGCAGCAGTTGAGGGGGATCGAGATGACCTCACCGGATATAAGAGCTGGGGTTTCACTTCTTATTGCGGCATTGTCTGCTGAGGGAAGCTCGTTAATACACAACATACAGCAGATCGACAGAGGATATCAAAACATTGATACCAGATTAAATGCCCTAGGGGCTCAGATCGAAAGAATCTAAGATTTGCGATCCACCACAAATTCTATCAGATCCTCAAGTGATTCAGTTGCAGGTCCAACAGGATACTTTTTTAATACATCTAAAGCTTGCTGTTTATAACTGAGCATCTTTTCCTTAGCATATTCTAAGCCGCCACTATTTCTGACGAATGAGATGATTTCGTTGCGCACTTTTTTATCGCCACTTTTCTTCTTGATTTTTTTAATTATGTTGCGCTTCTCAGAATATGGTGCTTTGCCAAGTGCATGAATTAATGGGAGAGTAAGTTTTTTTTCTTTAATGTCTAATCCTGTAGGCTTGCCTATGTTTTGATAGCCATAATCAAATAAATCATCCTTGATCTGAAAGGCCATCCCAGCAAGTTCTCCGAACAGCCTAAAGTCTTCTACTGCCTCGCTCCCACCTTGTGCACTGGAGACACCAGCTGAACAGGCTGCGGCCATCAGAGAGGCTGTCTTTTGTCTGATGATATCTAAGTAGATATCCTCTGTTATATCGAGCTTGCGAGTCTTTTCAAATTGCAACAACTCTCCTTCGCTTAGTTGCTTTACGGCAGTCGATACGATCTTGAGTGTCTCAAACTGTTCCTTCTCGACAGCAAGAAGTAATCCCTTGGATAGGAGATAATCTCCTACTAAGACTGCTATCTTATTCTTCCATAAAGCATTGATGGAGAAGGCTCCACGCCGTTGATGAGAATCATCGACTACGTCATCATGAACCAATGAGGCCGTATGTAATAGTTCGATGAGCGAAGCAGCAGTATAGGTATTCTCTTCGATCGGACCAAATACACGAGCACAGAGAAAGACGAACATAGGTCGCACCTGCTTGCCCTTACGACGAACTATATAATAGGTGATCCGGTCGAGTAAAGGAACAGTGCTCCTCATAGAATCCTTGAAGATTCCTTCAAATATCTGAAGCTCCTTCTCTATGGGCTTTTTAATGTCTTTTAACTTAGACATACAGGATTATTCTCGCACACAATAGTACCATTTTTTCAAATCTAAGCCACTACTATTGGCTTGTTGAAAAGAAAACACATAGAATAGCAAAAAGTAACATGCGACCGATAACTTTATGCAGTGGTTAGATTTTTTGCCAAGAATGATATCATAGCGATCATAGCGCTATTCGTTTATACGGCACTTATTAAATTATATGTGCTTTTCTACCCAGTCCATTATACGGCAGCACCTGTAGATTCCTATCTAGGGCACATCTTATCCTACGCCTTTAATGGAAGGACCATATTGATATATTTTTTAACAGTATTGCTGACCTTCTTTCAGGGCGTGCATATTAATCTATTAACCAATAATAGTCGGATGTACTACTCGCAATCCGGTTATGCAGGGCTGTTATATGTTTTATTGACATCGCTTTCTCCTGATCACATGGCAGTTTCTCCACCACTGGTTGCAATGACATTCTTCTTATTTGCTGTGCAGAATGTATTTGGTGTATACAAGAAGGCTAAGGTTACTACCCAGATATTTAATGCAGCTTTGCTTGTTTCAATAGCGACGGTGATCTATCCTCCGTGTATGATCATGTTCTTAGTACTTTTTATAGAGCTCTTCCTATTGCGAAGCCTCAAGTTGAGAGAGCAACTACAGTATCTAACAGGTTTTATAGTAATAATTTGGATTGTAGGTGTAGCGTTTTACTATTCAGGTGTTTTAACTCTTAATGTTTTAGGTCAATTTAGCATTGGGGGCTCTTTAGGTCTGTTTTTAGTAAACACCCCATACGACACGATCATCTTGTTGTCAATAGGCATGCTCTGTTTCTTCGTTATGCTCAACTACTATAGCTATTTTAAGAAGAAAGAAATTGAGACTCGAAAGAAAATTGAATTTCTCTTTTGGATAATGTTGTCTTCTCTAATTACCTTACTAGTTTTCAAGGGCGTACAACCACACTATGTAGTTTTTCTGTTGCTGCCACTTAGTATACTTGTGGCTATAACACTTCACTCTATCAGGCAAAAGGGTCGAGTGGAGTTGATTCATTTCACCATGCTTATTTTGGTACTATTCATGCAGTACAATAAGTTAATAATGGTTGATATCTAGGTTAATTTTTTCATAAGCCAAAAAATGAGGTATCCAATTATGGTAACTTTGTGTTTTTAAAATGTATTGGCATTTCAGAAGACGAGGAGGTGATTGATAATGGAATATTCAAAATTCTACACATCTTACAGAGAGTTTTAAATTGATAATTCATGATTTTAAGAAAGATCTTTTTTATTGGAATTTTAATCAGCATAGTAAGTCTACTAAGTGCACAGAATT
>CAZAXY010000054.1:0-23306 GCA_964489125.1 uncultured Saprospiraceae bacterium | reverse complement strand
TATAGTTTTTATGTTGAACAAAAGGCAATTTACTGTAGTATGGTATGTCTATGATGATTGGTTCGATCAATGCTTGGATAAAGACGACTATTACTTGTCAAATCGTATTAAGTGATGCAGAAATTGTGAAAATATCGGGTATACACTCATTTGAGAATTGATGTATCTACTCATGTCCGCTATGCGGAATATTGGGGTTTTCAGATGGGAACTTGTGCATTAGATTACTCAGTACTTTAAATTTGGACCTAATTTGAAGGAGTGACAGAATGAGCCGATTATTTTATTTAGCCCTATGTGAGCTCATATTTTTTGTAGCGTTGCAAGGCAGCACAATTCAAGGGCAAGATTATCATGGGACTATATTGGATGAATATCAACAAGCCATTGTGGGAGCCCATGTTTTTAATAAAAACAGCTCGGGTTTCGATTTTAGCGATGATTTAGGACATTTCTTTATTGCACATGCGTCTGTAGGTGATACTTTGCTCATCTCTCATTTAGGCTTTGAGCAAATAGAATTGGTCATACAACAGATAGCTCAACCGTCAATTATTGAGCTACAGGCGGCGCAAATATCTCTCCATGAAGTAGTCATCTCCCCGGATATTAATGCTTTACACCTTCTCACAGATATTAATGTGCACATACAGCCTGTTAATTCTTCGCAAGAGGTGTTAAGGCAGGTGCCAGGACTGTTCATCGGTCAGCATGCAGGAGGCGGCAAGGCTGAGCAGATTTTTTTAAGAGGCTTTGATATCGACCATGGAACTGATATTGCACTGACTGTTGATGGACTACCTATTAATATGGTCTCGCATGCGCATGGTCAGGGATATGCAGACCTGCATTTCATCATCCCTGAGACAATTGACAACATAGACTTCGGCAAGGGCCCTTATTATGCTGATCAAGGTAATTTTAATACTGCAGGCTATGTTGATTTCAAAACTAAGAATACAGTTGAACATAGCACGATTAAAGCAGAATTAGGGCAATTTAATAGCCAGCGATTATTAGGGCTTATCAACATTGCACAATCGGCTAAGACGCAGAGCTATGCTGCTGCGGAATATCTACGCAGTGACGGACCGTTTGAGAGCCCTCAGAACTTCGATCGCTTCAATTTTTTCGCCAGCTATCAGACTGATTTGACTGAGACAGATCGGCTTGATGTCAATGTATCCTATTTTACAAGTGAATGGGACGCCTCAGGACAAGTACCACAACGAGCCATTGATAGTGGCCAGATTACCAGATTTGGAGCTATCGATGATACAGAGGGGGGCAATACCAGTCGTGCGAATATTCAGTTAGAACATCGCAAGCAATTTGGAAATCGCACTTCTCTTACTAATCGGTTCTTCTACAGCTATTATGACTTCAGATTGTTTTCCAATTTTACCTTTTTTCTCAATGATCCCATTAATGGCGATCAGATTCGCCAGGAAGAACAGAGATCTATCTACGGACTAAATTCTAAATTATTCCGTGAGCTCGGTGATGACATCGACGGACATTGGACCGCTGGATTACAGCTTAGAGTAGATGATAGCAATGACAACGAACTTGCCCGTACGCTCAATAGATCTACTACGCTTAACTCATTGCAGTTTGGGGATGTCAATGAACTAAATCTCGGCGCATATGTAGATCTGACGGTCAATTTTGGCAATTGGACGATTAACCCAGGCCTTCGACTGGACTACTTCAACTTTGGATACGCAGATCGTTTGGTGCCAAGTCCCGATCTACAATCGTCGGCTAAGTCTATACTCAACCCTAAGCTCAACATACTATACAATCACTCATCTCAACTACAAGGTTATCTTAAGTTGGGTAGGGGTTTCCATTCTAATGACTCGAGGGTGGTAGTTGCGCAGCAAGGTGAGGAGATATTGCCAGCTGCCTTAGGGGTAGATATTGGGACAATCTGGAAGCCTAATCCGAGATTGCTGCTTAATGGTGCATTTTGGTATCTCTTCCTCGAGCAAGAGTTCGTCTATGTTGGAGATGAAGGAATCGTCGAGCCCAGTGGTCGTACACGTCGACTTGGCGTCGATATAACCTCCAGGTTGCAATTGAACAATTGGCTATTCTGGAATTTAGATGCTAACTATACTTACGCACGGTCTATTGATTCTAATGAAGGAGAAGATTTAATACCTCTGGCGCCGATATTTACGATTCAATCTGGGATCCATGTCGCTCAAGATCGTGGGATATATGGAGGCCTGAATCTCAGGCACCTCGCCGATCGTCCCGCTAATGAGGACAACTCAATTGTTGCGGACGGATACACTGTAATTGACTTTAACACGGGCTTTAACTTTGGTGCGTTGGACATAGGTGTCCAAATCCAGAATGTCTTAGATGTGGAATGGAATGAAACCCAGTTTGCCACGGAGTCCCGATTGCAAGGAGAGTCAATATCAGTGGATGAGATTCACCTTACTCCAGGAGCACCATTCTTTATCAAAGGGGTGATACAATATCGGTTTTAACTTAGCTAATTACTCTTTAACTCAAGAATCAGTGTTTGCACAACTTATGTGCATATTAGAATTGAGATGGACTGGAACTCAAATCGGTATATGGCGACTTAATCTGACAAAGATGAAGCAATCTTGAGTATATTGAGATTGTGATGTACTGTATAGAGTGTTGCCTAATAGACAGTTATCACCACCTAATACAAAATCACACATAATGAAAGTTACAGCAGAAAAGAATGAGAAAGTTGCCAATATGGTCTTCGCCTCCATTTATCCACTATACCTCAATAGAATAGAGAAGAATGGAAGAACTAAGGAAGAATTCGACCAAATTCTTAGGTGGTTCACTGGTTTTGATCAAGAGACCTTGCAAGAACTAATTGATGATAAAGTGACTTATAGAACATTCTTCGAACAGGCCACTATACATCATAATGCACATATGATTAAAGGCGTCGTCTGCGGGTATCGCATTGAAGAGATCGAGGACGAGTTTATATTGTACAAACAGTGTAGGCAAATGGAAAAGCTGATCGATGAACTGGCAAAAGGCCGTAAAATGGAGAAGATTATGCGCCAGGATAAGGTAGAGGCCGGTTCCACTAAGTAGCGAACGTCATGTCGATATTGGATGGCATCATGCTCTGTCCATATCTGAGAAATAATGGAATAAAGTAATAATGAAAGTAACAGTTTGTCAATTGAGTAATGATCCTAAGCAACTCACAAATGAGTGGCAGCAATTGATCGTGCATTGTAAGCAGAATAAGACCGAACTTCTTCTATTGCCTGAAATGCCTTTTTACCCTTGGATCGCCTACAAGTCTCAAGTTGACGACGCTCAGAAAATAGCAGCAGAAAAAACACATAGCATATGGCTTGAACGAATTGAAGAGCTGGGAGATCTTGCTGTAGCTTATACTAAACCGGTTATTGATGAAGATAAATTTTACAACACGGCTTTCATTTGGACCAAGGAGGCTGGCCACCAGAAAGCACATACCAAATACTATTTTCCAGAAGAATCAGGCTTTTATGAAGATACTTGGTTTGATAGAGAACCCAAGAATTTTGAATTAATTGAGGTAAAGGGATTAAGAATAGGTTTCTTGCTCTGTACAGAACTATGGTTTACCGAATACACCCGCCAATATGGATTGAGCGGTATGGATGTATTATGTTGCCCGAGAGCGACTGGAGCATCATCAACAGACCAATGGATCAGATGTGGGCAGACATCTTCAATTATTGGTGGAGCTTATTGTCTGAGCTCAAATCGTTCAGGAAGAGGAGACGAAGATTTTGTGTGGGGCGGAACTGGATGGATTAGCCAGCCTATGGACGGCGCATTGTTAGGAGTAACATCAGATGACACTCCTTTTTTAACCATTGATATCGACATAGCGAAATCGAAAGAAGCTAAGAGCGATTACCCTATCTATGTAAAGGAATAACTTGTGGTCATTACAATTTCTTTCCTTGATGCGTTTACTCAAATAGCCTGATATGAAGAATCTATTGTTAACGACATTATCATTCTTCTATCTAGTTACTCTTTCAAGTCAGAGCATATTTAGGACTGCATGTAATGGCAATGTAGAGAACTTAGATAGTATGCTGGTTAACACCTCAGTCGACCTCAAGGATGATAGAGGTAAGTCATTATTACATTGGGCTGTTGCATGCAAACAGAAAGAGGTCTTTGACCTACTGATCAATAAAGGAATAGAGTTCAATGCAATCGATGACCAAGAGCAGACACCTTTGCACATAGCGGTTCAATTCAACAACGTCGAGTACTGTGAGTATCTCATCGAATTGCAAACTAATGATATCTGGCACTCCCTGTATGGAGCATCCCTGCTCGAACTGGCTATATTAAATAACAGTAAAGAGCTTACTGAGATACTGATCAATAGTGGAGTCGACATTAACATTAAGAACAATAGAGGCAGTACAGCCTTAGAGATTTCTCAAAGGTTAGGTGCTGACCATATTTCGGAATTGCTTATTTCTCGAAAAGCAGATGAAGGCCTTGTTCGCAAGTTCAACATTAGAGGAGAATACATGGGAATGGAAAAACCTGGATTAAATGCCCAAATGTTTGCGCCTAATTTCATCTCTACCGAGGAGGAGGAATTTGGTTCTGTATTTAGCACGGATGGTACTGAGTTCTTTTTTGGTGTTCATACTGGCCAGAGAAACGAAATTCGATATTCTATGATGCGAGATGGTAATTGGTCCAAGCCCAAGACTATTGTTTCTCACGCCGCATATAGCTATAATGATCCATTTCTGTCAAATGATGAGAATAGCTTGTATTTTATATCCACAGCAACTATGGATGGACAAGGAGCAGTCAAAGATTATGACATATGGTATGTTGAGAGAATAAATCAAGGATGGTCTGAACCTATTAATGCTGGTTCGAACATCAATACCAGTGGGGACGAATATTATATATCATTCACAGATGCTGGAACGATGTTTTTTGCGTCTGACGGGCATCCCCGTAAAGACTCCTCCAGATCGGATCACGACATCTACTACGCTAAGTATATTGACAATGAATTTCAAGAGCCAGTATTGCTTGATTCAGCGGTAAACACATCGGGCTATGAGGCAGATGTCTTCGTTGCACCAGATGAATCTTATCTTATATTTTGCTCTACTCGTGATGGCGGATATGGCAAAGGAGACCTATACATCAGCTTCAAGGACGCTGATGAAAATTGGACAGATGCAATCAATATGGGTGTGGAAATTAATTCTGAGCACTATGAATATTGCCCATCTGTTACGAAGGACGGAAAGTACCTGTTCTACACCAGTAATCAGGATATATATTGGGTCGATACGGAGATTATCAATGACTTAGAAGATAGGAATAGGTAGTTGACTGCATCAATGGCTTTGCTAGTGATCACGAAAGATTGGGAACATGACCAGAGACTCTGCTGATTAATCTATTTTGAGACTGCCATAATAAAGTGAACCTTCTTAATGACCACAAAACTATCAGCTTTGAAATACGCCCATTTTATATTTCCCTTCCTACTCATATTCAGTTGTAAACCTGAGTCACAGACTGATGACGCCTCTTCAAATCAACGAGAGTTCGAAGACTTCATCCATCGGCTTGAAACGGAATTTATTTACAGGTCCGATAAACAACAGGTTATTGACTGTATAGGGGACAGCTACGCTAGTCGCGCCGATTCGATCACCGAGCCCTACTTCAAAGTATTGTATTACGAGACCATACTTAACGAGTTTCATGATTCTCATATAAGCCTCAATACGAACACGGATAGATCATATCGGTTGAGCTCACCAATCTATTTAATTGAGAGAGACAACAAGTATTATATCAAGCATATCTTCTATTCGCAGTTAAAATCCAATCCTGAGCCCAATGTCATTGATGCAGTAGTAGAGCGGTTTAATGGGAGACCATTCAATCAGGTCATAGCAGACTTTCCGTCATCATGTATGGATAAGACCAATGCAAGCATCAGAGAATGGATTGCTAATAAGGTCATTGCAGGCAGGAGAGATCAATCAAGGATTTTAACCCTACGACTACAAGACGGCAATCCACTACAGATCGATTTGGATGCTATAGAGCTTAAGAATGATCAAGCCACATTGTACAATAGGATTGAGAATAGAATCGGATATATTAGAATTAATAATTCCTTAGGCAATCCCGACTTAGTGAATGAGTTTGATGATGTCATAAATCTGATGATGGACACTGAAGGCTTGATTTTGGACTTGCGCAATACGCCAGATGGTGGCAATACTGATGTCGCTGAGCCAATGTTAGGCAGATTTATTACTGAAGAGCAAGGATACCAGATCTGTGAGAATAAATCGCAGCGATATACCAGAACCGTTTCCCCAAGAATGAGAGCCTATAACAAACCAGTTTTTGTGCTGGTAGGCAGATGGACGGGCAGTATGGGCGAAGGAATGGCCATAGGGTTAGATGGCATGAAGCGTGCTACCATAGTCGGCACGGAGATGCATAGATTAGCAGGAGGAATTAAATCCATTCAGTACCTTAATAGCAACTTTGCGTTTCGCATTCCATTCGAAAAAATGTATCACCTCAACGGACAACTCCGAGAGACATTTGTACCACAAGAGTATGTGAATCAATCTGATAATAGTGAGGATCATCATATGAAGCATGTGACGAGACTGATTAATAGTGAATAGGATTTTTAGCCGCCATTTATGCTTACTCTTAGTTGATTGTGCCTTTTCAATCAGCAAATTCTAGTCAAGGATCCTATCCACAAACCACTTCACTTGTAGATCGCCTAAGCCATAATAGAGATGACGCTCCTGAAATTCCTTGAATATTGCTCCAAACTGCGTGGTACCCAAATCAGTGATGATGGCTCGTAGTTTGGTGAGAATAGGGTCTTCCTCGGCTTCAATCCGTTCAATCTGCAGTGCAATGGCTTGCCCCAATAATGAATCTATAGCAGAGAGGGGAGCTTGGAATGCTGACAGTTGTTCTGCATTGCGATCGACATAGGCCTGCCAAATTTGATCGAGACCTGCTGATAATGGTAGTTCTCTACGCTGATTAAAGAGCTCTACAAGCTCGATATTGCTGTATTGATGATAGCCATAAGGAGATCGTTCATCGGGGAGCACCAGATGCACCTGCCTTTGCCCGTCTTTAATGGACAACAGATAGAGGACGAACCATAAATTCACCTGACAGAACAAATCATACTCAAACCAAAGATTCACCTCAGCACCGGCTGATAGATTGATGATTTGATCAAATTCTCTGATTGCAGCGCCTTCATAGTCCACAGTCGATCCAGTGAATTCTTCGAGATGCGATTTGCGATTATCATAGAGCTCTTTCAAACTCGACCCATCCACTGGTCCCGTCACCATGCATTCTCGACATATAATGTGCTCACCGACGATATCTGACGGAAATCGGTTAGCTAATGAATCGCCATTTAGAACATGATAGATATTCACGCTGATCAATTTAGTACAAAGATGTCTATTACGAGAGACATGAATTCCTGTTGGATTTCATTTATTTACATACAGATGGAGCCTATCATAGATCTTTTGGAGCGTCGCTGGGGATTACAGGTGACTGACTTGTCTCCGATGGAAGGCTATGACAGCACCAACTATAAGGTGAGCTGTGGTGATAAATCCTTCGTCCTCAAGTCTTATAGGTATGACCGAGAGTCATACGATACAGTTGTCGCAGAAAATCAAGTCCTTCATCATCTCAGACATCAAGGAGCGATTTATCCTAAGGTTATCGCAGCTACCGATGGCGAAGAACTCATTACCGATGACCAGTTGCCCGATCAATTTTTTCGACTGCTTAGTTTTTTGGAAGGTAGCTTTTGGGGCGATAGATCAGATGTATCGGAATCACTACTGAGGTCATACGGTCGGTTCTTAGGGCGAATGGATAGGCAACTTGCTCATATCAAGCCTCTGGCCATCTGTGCCAGACAAATGGTCTGGGACTTAGATCACTTTCTCCTCAATGAGCCCTTAACTCAGTATATCGCTGAGCCCACTGATCGCCGCCTTGTAGAGTATTTTATCCTTCAGTATAAAGAGAAGATATTGCCACGAATCCCGCGGCTCCGAAAGTCTATCATACACAATGATGCTAATGATTGGAATGTGTTGACCCGAGGGGATTCAGTCACTGGCATTATCGATTTTGGCGATGTAGCCTATAGCTCTTTAATCAATGAGTTAGCTGTAGGCTTGACCTACATCATGATGGATCGTAATGATCCTATAGGTGATGCGGCAAAGGTCATCAATTCATATCATGCCGAAATACCCTTGCATGCGGAAGAAGTTGACCTGCTCTATTACCTCATAGCTGCAAGGCTGTGTACATCAGTGTGCAACAGTGCCAAGAATAAGCGAGACAGGCCCGACAGTGAGTATATCACTGTAAGTGAGAGACCAGCATGGGAGCTACTCAAGCGCTGGGTCAGTATAAGCCCATATCATGTATCTGAGATTTGGAGATCGGCATGTGGGGATGACACACCACTTTCAGATAGCACAAATATCGCATCTGCCAGAACCCAGAACTTTAGCAATGCGATGAGTCTCAGCTACGACCGCCCAATTCACATGCGATCAGCTGCCTTCCAATACATGTATGATGGAGAAGGCCATGCCATCCTCGATGCATATAACAATATTATTCACGTAGGGCATTGTCATCCATATGTAGTTACGTCGGGTCAGCGAGCCATGGCTCAATTGAATACCAATACAAGATATCATTACGATAGCTTGGCTTCGTACTCTTCTCTATTGTTGAGGTACTTTCCAGAGCAACTTAACAAAGTATTTTTAGTCAACTCTGGTAGTGCAGCAAGTGATCTGGCCTTACGGATGGCACGGACTCACACTGGTCGGTCAACTGTCGATGTGATCGAACATGGTTACCATGGCAATACTATTGCCAGCATCGACGTCAGCCATTATAAGTATGCTTATAAGGGAGGAGCTGGTAAATCTTCAAACATCATTGAAGCAGTGATGCCAGATCAATATCGAGGCACATATACTGGACCGAATTCTGGTGCGCTCTATGCGCAAGATTTCATCGAAGCCACTAGAGATCGGAAGATAGGCGCATTTATCGCAGAATCAATTATGGGTTGCGGTGGGCAAGTGCCCCTGCCTTCTGGTTATCTATCAGAGATATATGACCATATCCGAGACCAAGGAGGAGTATGTATTGCTGATGAGGTGCAGATCGGCTTCGGCAGGGTAGGAACACATTTTTGGGGATATGAGCAGCATGGTGTAACACCTGACATCGTCATATTAGGCAAGCCAATCGGCAATGGGCATCCTATGGCAGCCGTGGTATGTACAACAGAGATTGCCGAGGCTTTTGATAACGGTATGGAGTTCTTTAGCTCCTTCGGAGGCAATCCAGTCTCCTGTGCAATAGGTCAAGCTGTCCTCGAAGTCATTGAATCTGAAAAGCTTCAAGCCCATGCACTGGAGCTGGGCAACTACATGATCTATAAGTTTAGGTCGCTGCAAACAGCGTATCAATGTATCGGTGATGTACGCGGTTCTGGATTGTTCTTAGGAGTAGATATGGTCATAGATCCTGTCAGTAAAACACCAGATACTGCTCTCGCCAAACATATTAAGAATGAACTCCGGGAGCGCTCAATTCTGGTAGGCACCGACGGCCCAGCTAATAATGTCATTAAGATTAAGCCGCCCATGTGTTTCAGCACGGAGAATGCTGATCACCTGATTGCTTCTTTTAAGGAAGTGTTGATTGGTTATAAGGCTTCATGATTTGTCACCTCCGCCACGGCGGACAGGACCTCAAGAAGATAATATTGTAACAATTGTGTGATAGGAACGGGCATCAAAAGAGGGCAGCGGGAGCTGCGTTGTAGCCGCGCCTCTGATGGCCAAGGGTTTTGGTTACTTTTTGCCAATTGCAAAAGTAACTCGCCGAAGGCCTTAGCAGCTGTGATGTGATAGCAATAAAATATGAGAATTGTAGGCTTTGTCGAGGGCATCGACTGAAAATAAGATTCACTATTTTAAAGAGAATGCCTAAAATTACAACTCCAACTGATCAAGCCTCGTATCAACAATCTCATTCTTCAACTGCTCACCGAGTCTATTAAAATCTTCCTTCCTCACAGTTTCTTCTATGGTCCCATTGTTGAAGACGCATATCTCATCACAGTTCTCTTGAAGGGAGGAAAAGATATGCGACGAAATAAGGACTGTTTTACTGGCTAACTTAAGCTTTTGAATAACGGCGGAGAGGATGATATTGCTCTGTATGTCAACACCGTTGAATGGTTCGTCGAGGATGTAGATGTCGTTCTTTTGCAGCAGTAAGGCCATGAAAGCGAGCTTTTTAAGCATGCCCGTCGAGTAGTGCTCGATATATTCATTAAGGGGTAGCTCAAATATATTTTGAGCCTTAAAATCCTCTTGCTGAATACCTCGTGCTGTACAGTGGAGTTTAAGATATTCCCATCCTGTGATATAGCTCATGGTGATGGGATTAGTGTAGAGGAAGCCAAGCTTCACATCTGATCCAGCTCTGCCGTAAGAGATGTCTCCGTCATATGGAAATAGTCCAGCAATGCATTTGAATAGTGTGGTTTTGCCAGCGCCGTTTTTGCCAACGACGCCATAAATATTCCCTTTGTTAAAGGTGTAATTGATACCCTTAAGTACAGACTTAGGGCCATAGCTTTTATGTACGTTTTTGATTTCTATCATGATAGCATTGGATAGAGTTTGTGCTCAGATTGACGATAATATTGTAGTGATATAAGAACCATGAGAGGAGGAAATAACAAACTGATTACGAAGATGATACTTTTTACCAGCGACAGCTCTCTGGGATAAGAAGAATACTTAGCCAAGATGCCAAATCCTTGATAGAGGAGACCAACAAGATAGACACTAAGTATTAGGATCCATTGGTCGGGGTAAGTGTATAGCACCATTATCAGTATAGGCAAGGTCAGTATAGTCATAGCGATAATTGAGATCCTCCATTTCAGTAGTAAGAAGGATTGTGCCGACTCCCTATAAAGCCAGATGAAATAATGTTGTTCGATCTTCATCATAAATGACATTCCGAGCAGACTTAGGGCGATCAAACAAACAATACTCAAATTGAAATTTTGAACGACGATAGATTGACCAAAGACAAAATAGAGTAGGATGATTAGCCATAAGTTCTTCCTGAATCCTCTGGTATATTCAAAAACTAATTTTCGATAGGGAGTCGGTATTGTCCAGTTAATACCTTGCCTGAATTTCAAGAGGGCACTACCTACTGCTAAAATTAACATCACAATACTCATCCACCATTGCGTCTCATACAATAGGTAGAGTATAAAAGGTGTTGCGACTATCAGATTTTCATAGACTCTGATCTGTCGAGATGTTGTTTTCCCATGTAGCAGATGCATCATTTCATTGCGCCGAGCTTCGCCCAGTTTTATATTGATGCTCATACCAATGCCAATCAATAGATATGGAGCATAGGAAGTCTTGTAAAACAGTACCTGAGCCATGACTATAAATAATAGGCTCGCCACAGCCGTCCCTGCAAGAGGATGAATACCTATATATGCAAACCAACGCTTGAGTCTTGTGAGTTGTAATTCAAAATGATAATTCACTATGCCAATATCGCTTTAGATAGGGTCAATATATGATGTGCCAAGATCACGATTACAACAGTAGCAACCGATTGATTTAGATCTAATAGCTTAGAAATTAGATCAGTAGCTCATTATAGATCCTCTGCCAATGGAATTCCGTAAGCAATAAATAAGCATAATAACACAAAGAAGATCAGTGGCCACTTAAAGACATTTAATACTGATCCAGCAGAAAATGTTTCTTTATCCCAGTCTGTTGTGAGCACTTTGCCTATTGACTTCAATAATGTAATGACAAATCCACCACCAAAAACAAGAAACCCTATTGACACCATGGCTTAGTTTTAATATTGAAAGATAGGATGCTTATTACAATACTCCGCCATTGACTTGCTTGTGCATATAGTCTACAGCTCTTGCCGTTAGCGCCATATAGGTGATACTTGGATTTTGCGTTGCGGCGCTCGTCATGCATGACCCATCTGTAATGAAGACATTATCAACATCGTGCATCTGATTCCATTTGTTAAGAACACTTGTTCTAGAATCACGACCCATCCTGGCAGTGCCCATCTCATGAATGGCGGCTCCGATGGCCGTTGGATCATTATAACTCCAGATGTCAGTGCATCCTGCAGCTTCCAACATCTCGATAGCACAATCGACACCGTCTTTTCTCATAGCCATCTCGTTATCACGAAGTTTTGCATCAAAGGTGATGATTGGCATGCCATGCTGATCCTGCTTATCAAAATTGAGGTACATCTTATTGTCATGATAGGGCAATACCTCACCAAAGCAGGTCATGGCAATATCATAAGGTCCTGGACTGAAGATTTGGTCCTTAAGGTCTGCGCCAATGAGATCGGGAGGATTATTGATACCTCTAACCGCTCTACCTTGATACCCAAAGCCTCTGATATAGTCATCTCGTCTCGTAGCATCATCGATGTTGCGAAATCGAGGAATGTAAAAGCCTAATGGCTTGTCACCCTTGTAATAGGTATCTTCAAAGCCTGGAAGCGTGCCACCTGCACCCATGCCATAATGGTGATCCATTAGATTGTGTCCGAGTTCTCCACTGCTATTGCCTAGGCCATCAGGAAACTCCTCAGATCGACTATTGAGGAGTATGGCGGTTGTGCCAACAGTTGAGGCGTTACAAAATATGATACGTGCGAAGAACTCCATCTCTTCACCAGTTTCAGCATCTTTAACTCGCACGCTATCTGCCTTGCGAGTCTCGGGGTCAAATGTGATCTCGGACACGATGCTCATGGGTCGTATGGTTAGATTACCAGTTTCGGTAGCTACTGGCAGAGTAGCGGACTGACTACTGAAGTATGCGCCATATGGGCATCCACGCCAGCATTTATTTCTGGTCTGGCACTTGCCACGACGACCCAGATGGATCTCAGGGTCATATTCGGTGAGGTGAGCTACTCTACCCGGAGTAACGACTCGATAGGGGTATTTCTGGCCGACTGCTTCTTTGAAGTGCTGCTCCGCACAGTTTAGTTCAAACGGCTTCAAAAACACGCCATCCGGCACCTGCTTTAAGCCTTCTGCCTGTCCCGCTACACCCACGAATCGCTCCACTTTGTCATACCATGGTTTGATATCTTTATACCGTATCGGCCAGTCGATGGCAATGCCATCCTTAAGGTTACCCTCAAAGTCTATGTCGCTCCATCGGTAGCAGTGTTTACCCCACATAATGGACCTGCCGCCCACATGATGTCCACGGATCCAGTCAAAGCGATGATCTTCATCATAGGGATACTCATCATCCTTATTGATGAAATGCTTATTGTCTTCATGCACCCACCAGCTGAGTCTGTTTTGCTTGTAATAGTGCTTGTCTAACTCTGCTTTGCTAACTGTATTCTGGTTGGGAAGCTCCCATTTCTCAAGGCTGGCAGTAGGGTAGTCGCCATGATGCACCATCCTGCCACGTTCTAACATGAGAACTTTATATCCTTTGAGGCATAGCTCCATAGCGGCGTAGCCTCCGCTTATTCCTGACCCGACTACGATGGCATCGTAGGTGCGTTCCGCCTTTCCTTTAGTATTGATATATGTCATGCCCATGCTTTATGTCCTACTGATTCGGTGGTGATACACCCTTCATATTCACCAGGAACTGGTAGGTAATTCAGAAAATTTTTGCTGACTTCTTCTGTGCTGAGGTAGTACGCTACGGTTTGTTGCTTGATTGTCATCAATGACTGATGTGCAGGAGTATCCTTAGCACCCATGATGTCAGTCAATCGGGCCAACAGATCCTGATTAGCATCGGTATCCAAGCTCCCCTTGAGCGCATTAAACCCTTCTTGATATCCTTCCTGCGCAGATTGGTCATATACTTCAGCAACCATCCTGTCGATGAGTTGATGCACACCAACTGTAGAAGCAGCTGGACTATCTGTCTTTGGCAGTATGATGTCTACGATATCTGTCAATAGTTTAAAGTCTTCAGTGCTGAAAAACTTAGGCAGATAGTCAGACTGGATCTGGTGAACCTCATGGCATCCAGATATGATGCTGGTCATGAGAGGTGCAGCTATCGCCGTACCTGTCAAGAGCGAGGTATATTTTAGAATTTCTCGACGAGTCATAGTTTTACTTTAATCTGCTTAAGATAGTAAAATGAATTTGAGTGCGGCTCAATGATGTAGGGATTATATGCGTACATATTGTTTAGCAATAAACAGCAACTTCACTGTTGTTCCTCTACTAGAGAAAGAAAGTATTTTAAAGAATGCGGCGGGTCAGGAAGGGGCATCTTAAGGGGGCAGCGGGAGCAGCTTCGTAGCAGAGCCTCTGATGGCCAAGGGTTTTGGGGACTTTTTGCCGATTGCAAAAGTGCCTCGCCGAAGGCTTCAGTAGAGGGTCGCTAGTCTATATTGTGCAAAAGTCTCATTAATTACAGATTGCGCTACCCAGAACACTTTTTATATCGCGCATACATAAACTTGCATGACCAAGCTAATTTGTAAACAACATTAAAAGGCTTTTCTTTATAACTCATGGAAGAGAAATCTATTTTTTCTGAAAAGTTCACCGGATTAAAACTTGATAAGCCAGCGGCGTATGCGGCTGGACCGTGGGCAATAAAAAAGACCCTTGATCATCTCCTCAGCGAGATGGGGCCAGTGCGAGCTTTTAAGGCAATCAATGCTATGAATAAGGTGGATGGCTTTGATTGTCCTGGGTGTGCATGGCCCGATCCAGATGATAAGCGATCTGTACTTGGAGAGTATTGTGAAAATGGTGCTAAGGCGCTAGCTGAAGAGGCTACATTGAGCAAGGTAGGAAATGAGTTCTTTGCTAAGCATAGTATTGAAGAGCTCCAATCTTGGTCTGATTATGAGATCGGTAAATCAGGAAGGCTCACCGAACCGATGATCATCAGGGCCGGTGAAAGTCATTATCAACCTATTTCCTGGGAAGAGGCATTCTCGATGATTGCAGCTCAGCTGAAGGGCTTGGATGATCCTAATGAGGCAATATTCTACACCTCTGGTCGATCGTCTAATGAAGCGGCCTACCTCTATAGTCTCTTGGCACGCAGACTTGGGACTAACAACCTTCCCGATTGCTCTAATATGTGCCACGAAAGTTCGGGAGTGGCTTTGTCACGATCACTAGGCATTGGAAAGGGGTCCGTAACGCTCGATGACTTGGATCAAGCTGAGGTCATCATGATCCTCGGGCAAAATCCGGGCACCAATCATCCTCGTATGCTGACAGCATTACAAAAAGCGAAAGAGAAAGGAGCCAAGGTCATCACCATCAACCCACTAGAGGAAGCAGGGCTTAAGCGATTTCGCAATCCACAGCGAGTATCGGATATGCTCGGACAGGGTACTAGAATCACTGATGTATATCTCAAAGTGAGAATTAACGAAGATGTGGCCCTCCTCAAAGCAATTCAAAAAGAGCTTTTATCGGATAGCCAACATGTTGATCAGGAGTTCATTAGCGATAGAACGAGCGGCTTTGATACTGTCAAGGCCGATTTGGCGTCATACGAGTCATCAGACTTGATTCAGAGATCCGGAGTGTCACCAGAGTCTTTTGAAGCGGCTATGTCTATCCTTAAGCCAGTTAAACGTATCATCATCTGTTGGGCCATGGGTCTCACTCAACATAAGAATGGTATCGACAATATATTCGAGTGTGTCAATCTATTATTGATGAAAGGATCTATTGGGAAACCTGGCGCTGGGACCTGTCCTGTGCGGGGTCATAGTAACGTGCAAGGGGATCGTACCGTAGGCATCAATCATAAGATCAGTCAACAACAACGTGAAGCGATAGAGGCGGTTTACGGATTTTTACCGCCAAAAGAACATGGTGTAGATGTCGTAGAGTCTATTGTTGCTATGCATGAGAAGAAGTCTAAGTTCTTCATGACCTTGGGAGGGAACTTCATCACTGCTGCTTCCGATACGCACTATACCGTAAGGGCCGTCGAGTCCTGTGACCTAACAATACATGTCTCGACTAAACTGAACCGTACTCATCTACATCCTGGCAAGGTAGGATTGATACTGCCAACTTTAGGACGATCAGAACTGGATCAGTCCAAGGGACAGACCCGATACGTAACCGTTGAGAATAGTATGGGCAAAGTGCAGCCGTCAAGAGGCGCACTCAAGCCTATAAGTAACAAGCTAATGAGTGAACCGACTATTATTTCCACATTGGGACAGGCATGTTTTGGCGATAGCGATTACATTCCGTGGGCGAACTATGCCACAGATTATGGAGCCATCCGGTCAGACCTGTCTAAGGTAGTTAGCGGGTTTGCAGATTACAATGAGCGCACAACAAATGGTAAGGAGTTCTATCTGCCTAACAATGCGAGAGTCGGGGATTTCTCGAAGTTACCTGATGGCAGAGCGCAGTTTACGGTGTGTCAGTTGCCAGATCATGGACTCCAGGATGGAGAGTTGTTGATGATGACGATTCGTTCCCATGACCAGTTTAACACGACGATCTATGGCCTTGACGACCGATATCGAGGCATCTATGGAGAGCGTCGTGTTGTAATGATTAATCCTGTAGATATGGAGCGCCTTGGTCTCAAGGCTCAAGATAAGATCCGCTTACAATCTAATTATGATGGCCAGATCCGTGAAGTGCAGAACTTTTTAGTCGTGCCATATGATATCCCTGAGGGCAATCTGGCGAGTTACTTCCCAGAGACTAATCCCTTGATTCCTATCCATGAATATGCACGAGATAGCCAGACACCTATATCTAAGAGTGTGCGGGTGATGGTGAGTAAGATGTAGAGAGATATGGTCGCTCCTCTGGAGCTTCCTGATCGCTGCCTATGTATATGCTATTGAAATGGCGCTCCTATGGAGCGGGAGAGAACGTTTTTCATAAAGCCTGAATGAGCTTAATCTCTTCATTATCGCTAGGGCACCGGATCGATGTTATGGATTATTTTAGATCGAAAATGTATAAATAGCTCTAGCGGAGCTACATATCAATAGCCACATCATGGCGCAAAATCAAAAGCTCCAGCGGAGCGGCATATAAAATTGTTATAGGGATATCGCTTACTGTACTATTTGAATAAAATATTATCTATTATATCAATTAATTGTATTATTGAATAATATATTATCTATTATGGGTAAGTACAGTATAGTTAAAGTGCCATCTGATATTCTTAAGTCTACTGCTCAGAATGTGGCGATTCTCAGAAAGGAATTGAAGTTGACGCAATTGGATTTAGCCGAGAAATCGGGAGTATCACATGGAAGTATCAAGAGATTTGAACGATTTGGAAAAATATCATTTGAATCTCTGCTGAAGATTGCCGAGGCGCTCGATAGACTGCATGAGTTTGAGTCTCTCTTCTTGTCACAAGACACTAAACGCTTAGAGGGATTATTTTCATCCAAGTAAAGATTCTGGAGTGAGCGGCAGCAAACAAATCAATGTTTTTATTCAGTTTTCGGCTGAGGAGATCCGAGTCGGGAGGTTAATATTGGATAATAGAAGAATCTATTTTAAGTACGACGATGAGTTCTTAAGTAAGGGCTTGAACCTATCTCCTTTTAAGCTGAGGCATAATAAAGACATTCAATTTTCTGAGCCAACTCCTTTTCACGGGATCTTTGGAGTCTTCGATGATTCGCTCCCCGATGGATGGGGTATGTTGTTGTTAAACCGTGCATTAGAAAAGAAAGGACTTTCACTGAACGACATAAATATCTTAGATCAACTGGCTTATATAGGTGATACTGGCAAAGGTGCGCTCATCTATCGTCCTGCTTTTATAGAAGAACTTGAATTTAGCGATGTTCTAAATATTGATAGATTAAAAACTGCAATGGATGAAGTGTATTATGGATCGAGCACTGAAGTAATTGAAGAACTGATGCAGTTAGGGGGATCTTCTGGTGGAGCAAGACCCAAAGCCAACGTGGGCTATAATTCAGCGACTGATGAACTTATACATGGCTATAATATTCTTCCAGACAATTTCGAACACTGGATCATAAAGTTCCCTGGCTCCGAAGATCCCATTGATATTGCCAATATTGAATATGCTTATTCCAAAATGGCTCAGAAAGCTGGAATATCAATGAGTGAATGTAAATTATTGGAAAGCTCGAAAGGCTTACAAGTGTTTGCAACCAAGCGCTTTGATAGAATGAAAAATGATCGAATACACATGCACTCAATGGCAGGATTGATGCATGACAATTTTCGCTTAAGCAGTATTGACTATGGTCATATCATGGATACAGCCTATAGACTTGAAAAGACGGCCTCAGCCCGTAAAACAGTATTGCGCTTGGCTGCTTTTAATGTATATAGTCATAATAGGGACGATCATTCCAAAAACTTCTCATGGCTCATGGATCATTATGGACACTGGACTTTAGCACCTGCATATGATCTAACATACTCTTCAGCAGGTATTGACGAGCACAGTACTAGAGTAGCTGGAGAAGGAGCTCGTCCAGGACGGAAACACCTAACGGAATTAGCTGAAGAGTTTAGTATTAACAGACCCAATGAGCTGATAGAACAAGTACAAGACGCTATATCTATATGGCCAACAATTGCAAAAGAATCAGAAGTTAGGAAAGAATCAATAAAAAGAATTCAAGCCAAGTTTGAAGAACTCAGAGATTAAATAGTAGGGAAAATGTACAAACAGCTCCAGCGGAGCTACATCTCAATAGCCACATAGTGGTGCATAATCAAGGACTCCAGCGGAGCGACATATTGCATCAATGACAGATACATAGATTTAGAATATCTCAGTTATAATTGTTTCCTAATGGAAGCAATAATATGCTCCTCATTTATAGCGTTCGGTTCTGGCGTCCAACTTTTAGATGAACATTACGACACTCCATATGATTGAGCAGTCAAATTTAAAGTTCGTTATAATTGAGTGTTAACAAATGTTAAAACATTGAAACTTGAATCAATTGAAATATTTTTCTACTTTTCGTACAGAGTTTAACTAATAAAAATTTTAGGATACGGTGCAATTATGCAGCACCATTTATCAATAATCTGGAATCATAGATATAAATGATTCTACTAAAATTTTTATGCATGGATCAAAATCATTTCAAAACTAAACAGCAGATAGAGCTGGAGTTGGGTGTTCATCTTAACACTTCCTTTCCATCTCATAACAAAGCGATCACACCATACTTTAACTAAACATACGTGTAAAGTAATTGGTATGAAGAGCTTTCCATTCTACAAACAGTTGGACTCTATGGACTGTGGGCCGACATGCTTGCGCATGGTGTCCAAATGGTATGGGAAATCTTATTCTCTCCCGTTCTTGAGAGAGAAGTGTTACATCGATAGGGCAGGAGTGAGCCTGAAAGGTATCAGTGAAGCCGCAGAATTGATTGGATTTAGGACTCTGGCGGTTAAAATTCCAATAAATGCAGAAAAAGACGCTCCCAGCTTGCAAAATGCCCCTCTACCAACCGTCCTTCATTGGAACCAGAATCATTTTGTCACTTTATATAAGATCAATAAAAAATATGCCTGGGTATCTGATCCAGCATCTGGTAAGCATAAGTTGCCTTTGGATATATTCGCTAACTCTTGGATATCATCAGGAGATACGGGGATAGCATTATTGTTGGAGACAACTCCAGAGTTTTATAATGAGGATGGTATAGAAGGGTCTAAGATGGGCTTTTCATATCTCACTCAGTACATTAGGCCTCATCGAGGCTTAATTGTCCAGCTTGTTATAGGCTTATTACTTGGTACCGTCTTTCAGCTAATCTTCCCATTCCTCACTCAGAGCCTTGTCGACATCGGTATTGAAACTAAGGATCTGAATTTCATCTATATCATCCTGGCCGGACAGCTGATGTTGTTCTTTGGTCAGATCTTTACTCAGTTTATCCAGAGCTGGATATTGCTGCACATCAGTGTAAGAGTCAATGTTAATCTGATCTCAGACTTTCTCATTAAACTGATGAGATTGCCTCTGGGATTCTTCGATAGTAAGAATACAGGCGATCTCCTTCAGCGTATCGGTGATCACAAGAGGATAGAATCATTCATGACTCAGTCTACCCTGTCAGTCTTGCTATCTACACTTAACTTAATTGTGTTTGGAGCGGTTTTAGGATTTTATTCCTCACAGATTTTTCTGATTTTCATTGTAGCCACAGTGTGCTATGTATTATGGGTAGCATTCTTTCTTAAGAAGCGAAAAGAGATTGACTATCGCGCATTTCAACAGATGTCAGACAATCAAGATTCGCTTATTGAGATTATTCAGGGCATGCCTGAGATTAAGCTGCAAAGTAGCGAGCTTAAGCACCGATGGAAGTGGGCAAATATTCAGGCTAAGCTATTCAGAACACAGATGGCTTCATTAAAGATATCTCAATATCAGGATGCTGGAGCAAGAGGAATCACACAACTTAAGGATATACTGATTACAGTGATTGCGGCCAAAGCTGTGTTGGACGGAGCATTAACCTTGGGAGCTATGCTGGCCATACAATATATCATTGGTCAGCTCAATGGTCCATTACAACAGTTAGTAGGGTTTGTGAGGTCAGCACAAGATGCTTCTATTAGTATGGAGCGTCTCTCTGAGATCCATCAATCCACTAATGAAGAAAGTATTGACGAGTCCAAATTAAATATCATCCCCGGAGGTGATATATCAATTAATAATCTCAGTTTTTCCTACACACCTATCTCCGATCAGGTGCTTTCAGATGTCACCATGACGATTCCAAGAGGTAAGACCACAGCGATAGTAGGAGCCAGTGGAAGCGGCAAGACGACATTGATCAAGTTATTGTTGGGGTTTTATCAGCCAACTTCGGGTAATATTAAAATCGGTCATTCACAACTTGAACATATCTATCAAAAGATATGGCGCCAAGAGTGTGGTGTTGTTATGCAAGAGGGGTTCATATTCTCGGATACTATTGCTAAGAATATTGCAGAGTCTGATGATCAAGTCAACTTCGCCAAAGTCATCGCAGCAGCTACTCAAGCCAACATCATGGAATATATCAATTCCTTACCTCTAGGTTTCAACACAATGATTGGTTCCAAAGGAAACGGAGTTAGTCAAGGCCAAAAGCAACGCCTACTCATAGCACGTGCGATATATAAGAATCCAGAGTTTTTGTTCTTTGATGAAGCAACTAATGCACTCGATGCCAATAATGAGCGGGTGATCATGGACAATCTCAACAAGTTTCTTGAGGGCAAAACAGCTGTTGTTGTGGCACACAGACTATCCACTGTTAAGAATGCAGATCAGATTATAGTCCTCGATCAAGGAAGAATTGTGGAGCAGGGTAGGCACGAGGAACTCGTAGCACTAAGAGGGGACTACTTCAGATTAGTACAAAATCAATTAGAATTAGGTAATTAATAAGATATGGGTCAACTGAAATCATTGATATTACAAGCAATCATGCTCAAGAAGGCACCGCCTAAATCACATCTGAAGCTTAGAGCTCTATTGGATGATGAAATGAAGATGGTCAATTATCAAGAATTTCAAGTGTTGGAGGAACAGGGGGAATGTAGATTAGTCAACTTTCATGTTGAGCATGAGTCTTTGGCCATAGAGATTACCGATCATAATGATGATGAACTCTTTGGTTTGGTAAATATCATCAAATTGAATCAAGATTTCTTAGATCAACCAAATCATCCAGTGCTCTTGCAAGAGCGCATTGCTCAATCAATCTTCGGAGGTAAGACTAACGCCCATACAGTTGATGTAGACTACAATGTTGAGACTCCTCTAAATGAGCTACAACAGATTAGTGGTGAACAAGTATTTACAACGCCGGTATCAGAATCAATTTCAGATATTATCGGTCACCCTCCAGGATGGTTGTTGAGGTCTGGGATAACGATTCTTGCTCTGGTGACAATGATCATATTAGGAATGTCTCATCTCATCTAATATCCTGACAAATTAGTCGCAACGGGATTTATAACAACTGAGATACCACCTGTTGCTATAGTATCTCAATCTCAGTCTATAATCGAGCAATTATATGTTACGAATGGTCAATACGTTTCCCCAGGAGATGATATCCTACTATTGAGATCTACTGCGGAGCGAGCTGATGTAGATTATTTAGCAGATTGGATACGCGGACATTCAGGTGACAACTATTCTGTATTAACGGATCAGCTCATATTAGGTCCAATACAAGGTAATTATGCGCAACTCCTGTTATCACTGAACGAATATCAGGAGATACGTGGTCATAAGTCTTCATCCCAACAGATTCAGACCATTGATAATGAACTTGAGAATATCACGGCTCTTAACAGGACAATAGATATTGAAAATAAACACTTCGATATCGAGCAGGAACTTGCATTAAGCGCATTAGAAAGATCAAAACTCTTGTATGCTGATGGCTTGATCGCTAAAGTAGAGCTCGAAGATGCCGAACGCAGCTATGAGCAATTTGTGCGTCAACTTCAGACAACTACGAAGTCTCAGGTTCAGAACAATATACGTGTAGAACAGCTAAACCTTGAGTCACAGCAGATAGCTGAGCAACGTATAGCTGATTTACGCAATTATAGATTTAGAATCAACCAGCTATTGGTAACGATTTCTGAGCAGATTGATAATTGGTACAATCAACATGTAGTAAGATCCGACGGAGATGGTACGATTGAACTAGCAGAATACATTGAACCCAAATATACGCTGTCAGCTGGCACGCATATTACCTATGTCATTCCACCCGAGTCATCAGATCGCAAGATTCTGAAGTCAAAACTCCCCATAGCAGGATCCGGAAAAGTTAGGCCAGGTACCAAGAGCATAATTAAACTGGACAACTATCCATATAAGGAGTATGGAGTGATTACCGCAGAAATCACAGATATAGCAGCAATCCCTACTATAACAGAAGCTGGAGGATACTATGACATCACTTTAGATCTTCCATCATCAATAGTTACCGACTATCAACATGCGATACCCTATAAGCCCAATATGACAACTTCGGTCGAGATAATCACTGAGGATAAAAGTATCCTCGAGCGCATCACAGAACAACTTACTGATCTTATTAACTAATTCATATCA
>CAZAXY010000053.1:0-23655 GCA_964489125.1 uncultured Saprospiraceae bacterium | reverse complement strand
TAAAGAGTGATCAAGATCAAGTGATCTATGGATTGCAGCTCAAGTTCAGATTGGATAATGTATCTAACCCAGTTGTTATTTCTGATGCGATCGAGTTAAGCGAGGAACACTACAATATTAATGGAGACGTGTTATATATTTCTTGGCACAGTTTACAGCCTGTTTCTATCAAAGCCGGAGAGCGATTGTTCTCCATCTCTGGATCAGAAGTAAACACTGTTGCCATTGATGAGGCATATAACCAAGTGTATAACGAAAACCTAGAGGCTCAATCAGTGAGATATGATAAGCTGATATCCTCTGAATCTCAGAGTGAATTAGTTGTATATCCTAATCAACCTAATCCATTTACCAATCACACAACTATAGGATTTAGCATTAGCAAACCTCAAGTAGTAGATATAGAGATATTCGGACTCAATGGACATTTGAAATATAGAAATAGTGAATTCTATGATGAGGGAAAGCATCAAATCAATATTGAAGCTAGTGAGATAAATCTAAATAAGGGTATTCACTACTATCACATTAAAACACAAGATCGATCTTTGGTGACAAAGATGATCGTGATATAGACTATAAGCGATTTACCTGCTATTTTAGTTATATAGATATGTTTTTCTGGTCCGGTGATCAGGAAAACATATCTATTTTTGATATAATGCGTAATCACGTTATAATCAACAGTCATAAGATAGTTTAAAAGGAACTACTTTATCAAAACATTATTAATTTTACAGTTGGTACAAACCCTAGTCATGCAGAGAATTATTGCGCAGTTGCTTTTGATTATGTTGACAGCGGTCGCTGCTTTTGGGCAGATAGAGTTGTCATTTACGTCTACTACAGTCACTTCTGCAGGTCAAGAGGTAGAGGTTGATGTAATTGTTGATGAGGGTTTTGATGATATCCTGTCCATGCAGTTTTCTTTGAATTGGGATGCATCAGTATTTTCTTATAGCTCAATCCGTAATGTCACTGATGTTTTGCCCATGTTTAGTGAACCTAACAATATAGGTACACCAGTTAGTGCTGCGGCTGTAGTTGACGGACAACTAACTGTCTCTTGGAGTCAGACTAGTACAGAACCCGCATCTATACCTGACGGGACAAGACTCTTTACCCTTGTATTGAATTCTGTAGGGTCTATTGGTGAAAACACGATGGTACAGATATCTAATACACCTCGAATAATTGAGGTAGTCAACAATGATTTCGATGTTCTGGATCTTTCCGCCACAGGAGGAAATTTGCTAATTGATGATGGCACTGGCGGCAATGGAATGAATATGGATGGTGTCGGCTTGCAAATTGACGATCTTGACGCACCAGCCGGAGGCCAAGTCTGTGTACCTATTACGGCAACAGGCTTTACCGATGTAGAAAGTATCCAGCTCGGAATTGAATGGGATCCGAGCGTTCTATCTTTTGATGCTGAAAATGGAGTGCGAGGAATTGGAATTTCTCCCATAAACGTAAATGCGAATAGGGTTGATCAAGGTCAACTTAACGCCTTGTGGTTTTTTGACACGGCCCCAGTTACCGTTGAAGATGGCGGTGTATTATTTGAAATTTGCTTTGATGTGATTGGAGCGACTGGGGGGACGTCAGCAATAAGTATAGTTGACTTTCCGAACGCATCTCCTCCATTCGAAATCGAAATCTCAAGCAACAATATGTTTCTGGATTTCTTTACAGATAATGCGACATTCACTGTAGGTAGTGGAAGCACAGGAGGAGGTGATCCAGATGGAGTAGGATTTATAGTTGAGGAGATATTCACGGGCGATGCTACATCGATATGTATTCCAATTTTGACTCAAAATTTTGATTCATTAGTAGCCTTTATGACAGGTGTGAGCTTTGATCCATCAGTTCTCAGATTCACAGGTTCTAACATGACGGGTTTAAGTAACATACAAGTTGCTGCGCAGAATGCTGATAATGGTGAACTCAGAGTTCTATGGACGGATCAAAATGCAAACCCAGTTACGCTTCCTGATGGGACATCTTTATTAGAATTATGCTTTGATATTATTGGAGCGGAGGGGACTAGCTCTCCAATTGGCTTCGTCAATATACCTCCTAATTTTACAATAGAGGCGATAAGGTTTCCTTCTGACCCTACACCATTCTTTATCAATGATGGTGTTGTGAATATTGGTGAAGAAGATATGACCGGTGGCGGCGGTGGAGACGACCTAGTCCTGACAGCTAGTAGCAACACATTTAATCTCAATGATGAGGTTTGTGTCCAGTTCACTGTTGAAAATTTTACGAATATAGCAGGTATGAGCTTCGTGGTAGGATGGGATCAAAATGTTTTAGAATATATTGAACCACGAAACACGAATCTTCCGGGGCTAAGTACTGGCGGTTCCAATTTTGTGTTTGTTGAGCCTAATTCATTGAGGGTATTATACACTCCTACTGCAGCACAAACAGTAGCGGATGGCACCGTAATATTTGAAGTATGTTTCAGAGCGTTAGCAGCATGTGATAGTGGTGCGGCAACTGATATAACTATTGGGTCTGATGGCAATATAGCTGTTGAGTTTATCGATGGAAATAGTCAGATTGTTCCAGTGACACTTAATAATGGTCGAGTTTCTGCGGCATCTTGCCAGATGATGCAAAATGATCAGGTAACGCTTAGAGCAAGCAGTGAAGTCATCAATATAGATCGTACTGTATGTGTAGATTTTAACGTTGACGGCTTTAATAACATAACAGAGATGAACTTCGGTTTAGATTGGGACGAAAGTGTACTGCAATTTTTAGAAGTTCGAAGTATCAATATTCCAGGCTTAGCCGCTGGAGAACCTAATTTTACTTTTGATTCTCCTGATGGTTTGAGAGTATCATATTCTTCTACTTCGCCATTATCATTGGCAAATAATACTAGGATTTTTGAGGTTTGCTATAATGTTCTCGATTGCAATGAAGGTGGTACTACAGAGATTGAGGTAGGCGCTAATAGCGGTGCAGATTTACGATTTGTTAATTTAAATGGAAGTGTATTACCAGTAGTCACTAATAGTGCTATTCTTACTGGTGGTGAATGCGAAACAACGGCAGAAACTATTGCTTTGAGAGCAAGTAATGAGACACTCAATATAGGAGAAATGTTATGTGTTGATTTTTCGACAGATAACTATGTAGATATAACATCAATGAGTTTCGTTATGGGATGGGATGAAAGCGTCTTGCAGTTTTCTCAGATTCGTAATCCTAACATACCTGGATTGACAGGTATGGAGCCCAACTTCACATTGGCCAATGCCGGTTCATTACAAGTGACATACTCGAGTACAATGCCACAGACCTTAGCAGACAATACCATAATCTTTGAGGCATGTTTCAATGTGTTAGATTGTACTTCTGGCGTTTCAACTGCTATTAATATTGGTGCTGACAATATCGTACCGTTACAATTTACTCAGGCGAATGGTACGTCAGTGCCTGTCTCTGTAACAGATGGATTGTTAACTGGAGGAAGTTGTGAACGAGATGAGGCAAGGATTGATGTAGTTTCTTTGACTGATCCGTCTTGTCCAGGTAATAGTGATGGTTCGGTCCTCGTAGACATTGTGAATCTTACAGGTGCGCTATCGTGTGCATGGGTTGATGAGAATGGAGAACTTGTTACTAATAATTGTAATCTCCTTGGACAAACTGCAGGCTCATATACACTGACTGTCACTGATGAGCTCAATATGAGCGTGATGGAAAGCTTCACACTTATAGATCCATCACCCATAGATATACTCAGTGTTGACACTCTATGCTTTAGTGATGGGGCTAGTGACGGAGAGATAGAGGTTAATTTTACTGGCGGTGCTGGAAGTTACTCCATTGTCCAAACTGATGCGGGTAGTATTGATGGCACCAGCATATTCAATTTAGGTCAAGGCGTTGTGACATTCACAGCTCAGGATGCGGAGGGATGTCAAAGCACTTTTTCATTCACTTTTGATGGTTGTCAAGACGGTGGTGGCCCACCAGTTATTCCTCCAACAGGAGGGCCTACAGACTGTGATGTAGTAAGTACTATAATCAGTCCAAATGGAGATGGGACTAACGAAAGCTTCATTATAGGTTGTCTCAATGACCCAGCGAATGCCGCCACGGTTAATGATTTAGCAGTCTACAATAGATGGGGTCAACTTGTGTTCAATGCCAATAACTATGACAATAGCTGGAATGGTACCGATATGAATGGTGATGAATTAGATGAAGGTGGATATATGTGGGTCTTTATTATTGGACCACCTACACAAAGAGAAATATTTAGAGGAACACTAACCTTGCTGAGATAATGAATACTAATTATATAATTCCTCAATTAGCATTCACTAGAATGAATTATTACAATATCATGAGCCGATTAACATCTCAGACTATGACAAAAGTTATCGCACTATGTATCTTCATATTAATAAGTATGAGTATAGATGCTCAGACTAGATTGATAGGTGAGAGATCTGTATACACTCAATATTATAATTCACCATTTCTACTTAATCCTGGTGCAACAGGACAGAGGGACTTTGGGGAAGTAGTTACTTACTATCGTAATGCCTGGACATCCTTTCCAGGATCTCCTAAGACGGTTACAATCGGATATGATGGTGCTATTGGAAATCGTATAGGTATTGGGTTGGTTGGTGTAACTGATAGCTTTGCGGCGTTAAGGACGACTAAGGGCGCACTTAATTTATCTTATACAATAGAAACTCCCGATGTCAAGGTTGGCTTAGGTTGGTCGGCAGAATATATTGAGCATGGACTTGATGGAGGTGATATTCTAAATAATCCTTTTGTTGACGGATTAGATCCTGAGATTGTTGCAGGATTAGAGGGTGCAGGCTTTTTTGATGCCAGTATTGGTGTATATGGCACCTATCAAGATAGGATCACATTCGGTTTGGCACTACCGTCACTAGTGAGCTCACAAGTGAGCGGTCCAGAAGGTGATCAGGCAGATGGAGGTATTGGATTCATAGCGAATCTTGGATATCGCTTGGATGTGCCAGAAAAAGATATTGTTTTTGAACCATCAATTTGGGCGCGCCAGTTAATGTTAGTTCCATTTCATGTTGACGTTAACCTTAAGGCAGACTTCCTAGATGAACAATTGTCAACCGCATTAACTTATTCAGTGGGTGCCGAGGAACGTATTGGATTTATGATTGGAACACAAATTCAAAATTTTGGATTTAATTATTCGTATAATTTTTCCTTCCATGAGTTTCAACAGTTTAACAACGGGTCGCATGAATTAGGCTTGCGTTTGAGACTTCAACCGTATACAAGAAGAGCTGAATCAGCTCAGTAAGAATTAAATTTTATTGCTATTTTCTTCTGATACTAATTACTGACTACTACAAATCTACTTAATTGCAGCGGCTCGCATCACGTCGCTTGAGAATTAATTGGCTTTCTTCCCTCTATTCCGAATATTTGCACAGCCATTTCGTGTTTGAGCGATAGTAAATTAGGCGTGAGTACTACACTCAAAGAGAAAAATTCAGATACATAAAAGACTGGAAGCTAACACATTATAAATAATTATAATATCATAAATACCTCAAATACGTAGATGGAAGGGTAGGCCTAAATGCTATATTTGTGCCTAATGATGCGAAAGGTGTCATTCGTTATTAAGGAAAAGATGAAATCTCTGTAGAGGATACTCTATCTCCCACCAACAAGACGAAATCGGAGCTCGTTTTACTCGGCGAGCAATTGGGCGATACCTCATCAGTTAGATTCTCTATATCCATTTTAGTCTAATCAGTTACGCCACGGCGTAACGAAATTCCGTGAAAGTACGGAAGTTTCTTTTGACTCCTAGCCAAAGGTGGCTTAGGGTTATTGTAGTATATGGCTAAATGTAGTCATGGATTTTTAGTTATTCTATCAAATGTGATAGGAGAAACAAACTTGGATTATCAAAAGTGATAAAAACAAGAACGTGAATGTCAAAAGTGACGGTCACATGTATTAAAAATCATTTAATACGATCTGAAGATTCTAGACGAAATCATCATTATTATTAATGGATCAGAGGATCAAACCGATTTTTTATTTACTCAAAAACTTTTAATAACTAAACTCAATCTCATGAAAAGATCGAATTTTACGTTTCTTTTTCTTTTCGCTCTACTGAGTTTCGTATCTACACAGGCTTATAGTCAAGCCACATGTATCGCCGAGGTAAATGCCAGCGTGATAAGTGTGGGTAATGAATGCGTTATTGACTTATCAGGTGTGGCAGTAACAAATGCCACAGATGTCAATATGATGCCAGTAACGGCTTCTGGATTAACCCTTGGGGGTCAGCCAATTGCCTTAATGGGTTCTGGCGCTATATCTATTGGTGGTGTGTCTGGTTTGCCAGCATCATTGATTGGAGGTGATCCAGTCATTTACGAAGTAGAGTTTTCCGATGGTTCTTCTTGCTGGGGAGAAGTTAACATCGAAGCAAAACGCCTTCCTGAAGTTCCTCCTGGGAGCAGGGTAGACATATGCTGTTTTGACGCACCAGGGAGCCCTGGACTTACATTCCCAGAATTTGATTTAGACGATTTTCTTGGCACACTAGCTTGTGACGAGGTAGCTCCTACTGGGTCTTTTGCCCGGAATGTAGAAGCAACCATACCTGCTGATGCAGCTGGTATCGCTTGTGATACGAATGTTTTCGTACGTGTTATATTTGGAAATTTTCCAAATGAACAAGGCGGAACTACTGTCCAAGAAATTGCTCGTGATTCCGTTGTAGAAATTCCTATACCATTTGAAGATATTGAATTTCCTAAGGCAGATGAAATATTTGTAGAATGCACATTGGTTGATTTTCAAGATTTAGATCCAAATGATAGAGATGACAGGTTGGCTATTTCGGATTTACTTAGCCCTACGGCATTAGCAGATCTAGAAGATGCTGATGGGAATAGTGTCTTTGATACTATACAGGTATTCCCATCTTATCCTAAGGAGCAAAGAGTTAGAGCGGATTTAGCATTCTTTTGTGTGCGTGAAGCGAAAGTCTTTGTTGGTACAGAGATAGTGGAGGTCGAAGATAAAGATGGTAACATAATACATACTGTTGTGAACGTGTTTGACTTCAGATGTGTTGAAATAGACAGTAGGGAAGTGCCATCATGCGAAGATTTTGAAGCACCAGATCCGGAGCAAGATGAAGAGTTTAATCCTAACGATGTTGCAATTGCTATACCAGCATGTATAGAGGACTTTGTCGATGAAATCCGAGAAGTACATATTCCATTACCTAAAGGAACTACTTGCAACATAAATGCAAAATGTGATGACTGGGTAATAGAAGGAGAGTGTGGATTGCCTGCTGTTATGCGTACTTGGACTATTACTAACTGGTGTGATGCTAAGACAAGTGTTGCCGATAGTGTACAGTGGATTCGTGTTGTTGATAACACAACACCTGCTATTGATGTAGATCCAAGCGTCCCAGGTGATCAATTGAATGTTACAATAGAACAAGATCAAGATCCATGGACATGCTATGCTAATTTTAGTTTAGCGGTGGATGTTGATGCTGCATGTGGTAATCTATCATTTGATTGGACAATCTCAGGAAACTCTAATTCAAGACTGACTCCTAACGGCGCATCGGCGTCTGTTAGCAATGTGTCATTCGCCACTGTTCAAGTTACTGTTACGAATGAATGCAATGGTAATTCCCAGACGGCGACATATTTCTTGAGAACTGTCGATAATACAGCTCCGGCTGTTGTTACTGAAGATGAGATTAAAGTGTCATTGGGAGATGACGGCGGTCAGCGAGTGCCTACTTTTGCGATTGATGCAGGAACTCAGGATCGCTGTTCTGGCCTTAGTGTGCGTTGTATATTAAGATTATCAGAATTAGACAATCCGGTAGTCTTAGGAAATGGAGAGTCAGTAGGTGCAGATTATATTGTGGCTCCTGATGGAACTGTATCAGATGAATTTGGACGTCAGTTATTTACTGCTGACGGATGTGAGCATGATGGTGCTCTAGAAATCACCATACCAGATGGTAAGAATGGTACAGATACTCGTGTTGTATACTTCGTAATCTGTAAGGAATTTGTTAAGGTATGTTGTGCAGATATAGGCACGCCTGTTGATGTTGCTCTATACGCTAGAGATGGTGCAGGTAACGTTAATGTAGGACATACTAGCGTAATCGTAGAGGATAAAGGACAAGGTTCTTTCTCACCAGGTCAATTGATAGTTGACTGTGATATACCTACAGAGGAAGATTTACTAGATGTAGTGACTAATAATAGTGGTACGGTATGTACTGCTGCTGCAAGCTTGTCGGCTGACGATCCTGCGGGACCAGATGGCTGTGGAGAAGGATTGGAAGTAGTGAACATACGTGATGCTGCAGGAAATGTTGTCACAACGGTAACGGTAATCTACAATGGAGCAGATGAAGATGATACATTCAGTCCATATACTATCAAGTGGCCTAGGCACCAGAATGGTGACGTTGTGTCTGGTGTATTCAGAGAGTGTGTTGATGAAGATGGAGAGATAGATGCTGATGGTGTTATCACAGAGGTTGGAGCACCTGTTGCAATGGGCGATTTTCTGGAATGTACGGGAGAGCCAATTGGCGCACCGGTATTCTGTGAGCCAGTTTGTGCTTTAGTAGGTGTAAACTATGAGGATGATTTTGACAATTCTGATAGTGAGACATGTAGAAAGATTATCAGAAGATGGACAGTAATTGATTGGTGTACGTTTGAAGCTAATACAGGAGCAGACGATGATGATAATGATACGTTTGAGGCTGTTGATGATTCTTGGTTGCCAGAGCCAGCAAGGGCTGATCTTGCAGTAGGCGATGACTGTGAAGAATGTGATAAAGTAAGTGGAGAGGCTGGAGATATCTACTTCAGATATACAAGTGTTGACGAAGATGGATATTACACATTTGATCAAGTAATCTCTATTAGAGATAATACTCCACCAGTAATAACGGCACCTGCTGACACAATTATAATCATTGTGGATGGCAATGATTCTAAACCTACTGAAGAAGGTGTAAGCTTTAGTGGTTGTGAAGCTAGTGGTATGATTACTGCAAGTGCAGACGATCTATGTTTAGATATTTCTGCCGGTGGTGATATATCATGGTGGGTACAACGTAGTGGTGTTGGAATTGATACATTCACTAATTCAGGCACAGGTGCGACATTTACAATGGGTACAGGTGTTGGAATGCCAGGTGAGACTACAACAATCACGTGGATGGCCACTGATGGGTGTGGTAATACAGCTACTGAAACGACAGTAGTATCATTCCAAGATGGGAAGAGTCCTACGCCAGTATGTATCCAGTTCATAGCAACGGCTACAATGGATGAGTCTGGAGAGAGTATAATCTGGGCATCAGATTTTGACTTCGGTTCATTTGATAATTGTGATCCTAATCCAACTGTAATGTTTGAGGATACAGCTAGTATGAGTGGATTTGCATTTAGTAGAACATTCACATGTGCTGATTTGCCTAACGGAGTATCAGCTCCTGTATCATTAAACTTATTCGTTTTTGATGCAGCTGGTAATAGCGATTTCTGTACAGTGACATTATCTATCCAAGATAATGATGCTAATGCGTGTGTCGATGTAAATGATGGATCTGCAATTTCTGGAGCTATCAGTACAGAACTTGGCGATATGATCGAGAGTGCAAGAGTAACATTAAACAATGCACTTGTTGATTTAACATCAGTTCAAGGGGAGTATGCTTTCAGAAGCAACCCAGAGTTCACAGATTATACGATTACATCTGAACGTAATGATGATTACTTAAATGGTGTAACGACACTTGATTTAGTATTGATTCAGCAGCACGTATTAGGTATCTCAGCATTAGATAGTCCATTTAAGATTATCGCAGCAGATATCAATAGTGATGAGCGAGTTACAGCTATTGATCTTGTTGAGTTACGTAAGTTGATCTTAGGAGTGTACACAGAGCTTCCGCAAAATGATAGCTGGAGATTTGTAGATGCAACTCAGACATTTGCTGATGCGGCGAGACCGTTCCCATTCACAGAATCATTAGATGTGGCTAACCTTGTAGGTGATGTTACAGGTCAAGACTTCTTAGGAGTTAAGATAGGTGATGTTAGTGGTAGCGCAATTGCGAACAGCTTGATTGCTGCAGGCACAAGAAGTGCGGGCACATTAGAGCTTGAGATAGCAGATGCTTCAGTAGCAGCTGGTGAGGAAGTAAGTGTAGCAGTTACTGCTGCTAACTTCAGCGACATCGCTGCATACCAGTTTACAATGGATGTAAATGGATTAGACTTTATAGGAGTTGAGTCTGGAGCAATTGAAGTGACAACTGCTAACTTTGGTTTACTTGATGGAAATACGATCACAACTGCATGGAACAGCACAGCTGGTGTAAATGCAAATGATGTATTATTCACAATGAACTTCAGGGCTACTGCAGGCGTAACGTTGAGTGAGGCTATCGGCATCAGTTCAAGAGTTACTCGAGCTGCTGCATATACATCTACAGCTGGAGAAATGGGTATCAATGTATCATTCAGTGGAGTTGCAACGACGGAGTTTGCATTATTCCAGAATGAGCCGAATCCATTTGATAATGTAACAAGAATCGGATTTGAATTACCAAATGCGGCTTCAGCAACATTAACAGTGTTTGATGTGACAGGAAAAGTTGTGACATTAGTGAAAGGTGATTTTGCTCAGGGAGCAAATACGATCACATTGAGCAAGTCTGACTTGAACACAACAGGAATTTTATACTATCAATTAGAGAGTGGTGAGTTCACTGCTACTCAGAAGATGATAGTAATAGAATAATACCGTACTAAGAATAAAATCGGTTTTTGGGATGGCCTCTTTTCCGCTTTGCGGAAAGGGGGCTTTTCTCTTTATAGGAATAGAATTGTAATAATTTACTCACCACTCACCACTCACCACTCACCACTCACCACTCACCACTCAGCACTCCCCACTCCCCAACTCTCTTATATATGTTAAATCGATATGTGTGGAAAAATGCTGAAAGAGCACACGCTGAAAACATATTACGTATATTTGTAATGTGTTAACGTCCCATCTAACAGACTAGTAAATATCCCTTGCATTAGATCGCTTTATTAATTGATATCCGAGAGGATAATAGAACCTGTTTTTCACATGAGAACCGATTTAATATCAATCCCAACAATGGATTATGGTAGGCACATTTTGTGCTTGCCATATTCCATACTTTTAATAATTCTGTTGGTGCTTAGTAGTACTGATACGATATACAGTCAGATTTCCTGTATAGGGCAAGTGCGAGTTTCTCTTGATTCTCGAGGACAAGCGCAATTAGATCCTAGTATGTTTGTCAGGGGGGATGTTACAGGCCATACAGTAACCGTGGTGGATTCTCGATTGGCTGATCCAACCATAGTCGATTGCTCATCCTTAAATATGGACGTAAGTGTGATGGTTACTAATCCTGATGGAGCAAGATGTTGGTCTAACTTGATTGTGGAAGACAAAATCAGCTTTGATTTTACTATCCGAGATACTTCAATTCTTTGTACGAATCAAGTTGAGAACAACTCACTTTTAGACCTCATCAATATAGTAGATAACTGTATTTCAGCAGAAGACTTTACTATATCTTTCAACACAGTACGGGATTCAATATTTCAATCTAATAGCGATACGATTAGAAGGGATTTAAGAATATGGTCAATTACAGACCCAAACGGAAACTCTGAAGTAGTCACTTCATTTATTTATATTACAAGACTTGATGCTGGCTTGATTTCTTTTCCAGTAGATACCATTGTTAATTCTATGATGAATGCTAGTAATACTATTATTACAGGTGTTCCTACAGTCGGAGGAACAATTATTCCGGAGCTGTGTAACCTGAACGTTGTTACAAGTATCGAAGGACCATTTTTATTAGACTGTGATAAAAGATTAAAATATAATAGAACCTGGACTATTGTTGATGTGCAAAATTGGGAGATAGTTGCAGAAGACATACAAACTATTAGATTTATTGATACTACAATCGAGCGTATTATAGCGCCTGATTTATCTCTTGAACTTGGTGAAAATTGTACTGCAGAATTAGAAATACTGAATTTCGAAGTCACCTCAGAAGGTATAGGAATGATACCAGATCAATATAAATCAATCACAGCTAATGGCTCAGTTGTTTTTCCTGGTGATAGATTAACGCTTTCTAATCAAGATACCGTGATATTAGTGTATAGTGCAACCAATGATTGTTTAGATCCACTGGATGCTATTAGTGATACCATTATTGTGAGCGTTCCTAATTCTATTTCAATTGATAATTGCAATAGTCATGCTGTGGCACTATCATTGGATGATCGCGATAATTGGATGCTGTCGGTTGATAGATTATTTGCAGGTACAGTTGCATCATGTAATGATTACATTCTAGTTGCGGCTAGAACTGAAGTTATATGTTCTCCTCAGGATACAGTTTTTAGTAGCGAAGTGAACTTTTGTACGGATGACATTGGAACAACTGTTTCTATACGAGTTACAGCAATGGATATGATAGGTGGAGTGAGCTCGGACACCTGTGAAATTTTGGTTCAAATACAAGACAACAGAATACCTCAGGTAGAATGCCTATTGTCGTCTGACACAGTCTTTTATTCTATGTCGGACACGATGGCACAAATAGGTGATCTAAATAGGTTCTTTAATTTTGAAAATTCCGATAACATCCTTGCAATAACTGGATCAGGCACTTCAAGAGTGGGCACTGGTTCTGGTTTTAGTTTTAGTGCTTCATTCGACTCATTTAGGACTTTCGTAGAACCTGCCATAGGCCTTGATTCATTTGATTGCTCATTTATTAACCCACAAGGATCTGGTGAGTATATTCTAGATCTTATGGTTGTAGCAGACAATAACACCAGTGTAACGTGCCCAGTAAATCTAACATTACTAGATACTCTAAGTCTATGTCAACAACCGTCAGCATTCTTGTCAGGCGAGATATTAGCATATGGTATGAGTGGATTAAATGATGCTGTGGTCTCAATTGGAAATGATTCAGGGATAGTAAGTTGGAAAACAACAGATTCTCGAGGAGAATTTACTTTTAAAAGTGAATCTGACGCTTCACAATTGTCAGTTGAGCGCTCTGATAGTTGGTATTTAAACATCACTTCAAATGATCTCCACTTGCTAGAAGAGATACTGCTCGGAGCATATGAACCGAATTTACTAGAAGAAGCTAGTGCGGATTTAAACAATGATGGTGTCGTAAATACATTCGACTTTATCACTATGAAGAGATTATTATTGGGAGAGGAACCTAGCCTAATATTTGAGAGAAGTCCATGGAACATATATGCTAATGAATTAGCCTGCATTACAGCAGATCAATGTGGAAATGGCAGTTTTACATTGAGTAATTTTGAAGATTTCAATGATATCGAGTTATGGGCAGTAAAGGAAGGAGATATTGATCAGGATTCTGCTATGCCAGGAGAGTCCAGAAACTTAGAATCGCTTAATTATGTAGTAGAAGAAAAGCCTGGAGAACAATTGGTAAAGCAGTCAATAATAATAAAGACATCCGAAGTATTTGGGATTAGTTCTTTTCAAATTGATCTAGCCATTCCTGGCGATACGCAAATTCGAATAAATGAGACTCCTGGGCTGATTTATAAACGATATGGGAATAAACTTAGACTTATATATACACAAGGCTCAGAGAATAGCTGTGATGATATACAAATAGACCTATATGAATTCTTACAAGAACCTAAGGGTTTTAGAATTCTACAGACTGAGAATGATTTTGAATCATTGATATTCATCAATGGCATAAAGAATAGAGTAAAATTGAATAGGGTTGATTCTCCTATTGCAGAAGAGGAACATAAAGCGGAAGCTATGATATATCCTAATCCAAGTGTTACTCAAAGTAGATTGAGGTTAGACCAAACATGGCCATCTGGTCAAGTCAACTTTCAAATTTTTAATGAGATAGGTAAGCTCGTATGGTCTAAGACTATAATGAAGAATGCCGATTACACTGAGGCAATATTGCTACCAACTGATCTCAACGCTGGAATCTATAGTGTTATCATAGATAGTGAGTCAGAGCGTTTAATTAAAAAGTACATAAAAATGTAATTTATAAAATACCCAAAATATGGTACAATAACATATTAAAAAAAAATTACATTTGTTCTTATAACTGAGTACTACCTATAGTATCTACCATTCTGTAGATGCTTTTCAATGAGATAATAATAGAACTGCGGGAGTGGATCTAGGATAATGATGAAAACCGTCCTTCACAACTCTCCACACAAGATTGGCAATTATTTTTTTTCAATAACAATCCTTTGGGACTCGTACATCTATGTGTCTCCCAAAGCAGTAAGTTTTATTAATTCTTTTTTAAAAGTATCTCATGATGAAAACGAGTTTTACAAAATTATTCAGAGAGAAATGGAAGGCAATAGTACCCTTTCTATTTTTCTGTACGATGTCTTTCGTGACCAAAGCTGATTTCGATCCATGTGGTAGTCTCACAGATATTGGACAAGTAACAATAGAAGTAACTTGTACTGGAGAAATAACGATGACTGTGGATAAAAACTCTACAGCAACTTATGAATTTGGTACGTTTATAAACAATGTAAGGTCTGATTTAGGAGAATCAGCTCTTCTCGGCAATTCAGTGTCGTTTGATCATGGATCTTTAAATCTCGCGGGCATTTCAGGTCAAATTTTCTTTGTACAAGAGACTTGTTCTGGCAACGCCATATTCTACGGGGTATTACCAGACTTTGATCCTGATAATCTTATGGATCTAGATGTTCCCGGAACATATACATACGAAATTGATGACAATGATGGGAAGTCACCAGCGACAGCACGTGATCATGACCCAGTATCATCACCAGACGCCATTGATCAACCTGTCGTGACTGCACGGACAATCAAACCGTCATGTATAGATCAAGAGCCTGATGAATATGACGGTGCAATAATCTTGACGATTTCGGGTGAAGGTACTGACAAATGCTCATCTCAATTTACGTGGAGTAGCACGAACGTACCAGGTCAATCTGTAGCTAGTGGCTCATTTGACGATGGCAGCGCAACCATTCCAAACCTACCTAGCGGAGATTTTACTTTTGTGTTTCAGACGTTGGGGCCAGCTGGTGCAACAGGATGTTTATGTACGCCCCTTCCACCTGATCCGATTACCGTAACCATTGACGAACCAGGACAGAGCAGCGCTTCTCTTTCTTGTATAGACAGGATAAATGTTTCGGCTGAATCAGACGAGCACGGTTGTGAAGCGACTATTAGGTTAGACGATATCGCTTTAGGTGTTACAGATGTGTGTGATACAGGGAATAACTCTGCAGATTTTATAATTGTCAGAAATAGTGCAGGCGCCCTTGTTCCAGGTACATATTTGGACATGGATTTAATTCCGCTTTCACCTCAGACAGGAAGTGGTTTTGCATTTAGATTCGATGCGACACAATTTTTTGGTCAGGAGGTTACGGTCGAGGTTCATGACGGGACTGGCAATCTTTGTTGGGGCACGGCTCTAATCGAAGATAAAGCGCCACCAATAATTAGTTGTGACGAAGATGGGGTGAGCGAAATACTGTGTATTGATTTTGATAATGATGCAGAATTAGCAATTGAAGGAACCATTTTTGACTGTAGTGAAACAGATGTTACGATAATTGAATTCAGAGAACTTGCCGACTGCGACCCTAACAGCAGTGTGTTGAGAAGAGTTCAGTTAGTATATTTTGCTGAAGACGAGTTTGGAAACAGATCTGAGACATGTAATGATACTTTTGATATTATAAGATTGGGTATGCCATCAGTCAATGGCAATCTTGATTTTATCGATGGTATAGAATTAATCGGTGTAGGAAATTTTGAGAAAGATGGAGCACCATTCGCTTGTGATAACTTTTCAGATATTGATGGAGATGGAGTGCCGGATCCTACATTAGAAGGTGCTGGATTTCCACAACTTGAAGTAACTAGGGATGACGGGAGTATGGATACAATTCCATTAGCTGCCCTTAATTTTGATGATTATGAATCATCGCTTGCAAGCAGAAGAAACCAGATCATCTCTGATTGCAAATTGGGCGCCACTTTTGAAGATACTCCGTTAGGGTCATTTGATTGTATTACTAAGATCCTTAGGCGATGGACGATTGGAGAATGGACGTGTCAAGGCGAGATTGATACTACCTTTACACAAGTAATTGATATTGTAGATACTGTAGCTCCATATTTTGTGCCGTCAACATTAGTTGATATTACTGGTAGTGTTGGGGCACATGGATGTGTTGCTACCAGAAGTGTTCCGCTTCCTAGTGCGACAGACAATTGCTCGAGTCAGTCTGATATAGAAATTGACTTTGTAATTCTGAACGCTCAGGGTCAGATTGTAGGACCAGACAGAAGAGAGGAGCCTACAGCGAGCTTTGATTTCCCTCTTGGAAGAAGCTTCATAGTATATACTGCTTTTGATGGTTGCGGAAATTTCCGTAGAGACACCGTGAATGTAGATATTTCCGACATGTCGGCGCCAGTCACAATCTGTAAGGACAGATTAGTCGTAGGTATATCAGGAGTAAGAAGTGATGACGACGGGTTAGTGAAAATTCCAGCGTCGGCATTTGACAATGGTTCATTCGATGATTGTGGATTAGCAAGTACTTGTGTCGCTCGTATGGACGATCTTACAGCTTTCGATAACCTCGATACAGACGGTGATGGTTATGTGGCAGTATCTGCTCTTTCTTCAATATTTGCTTGCAATAGAACTGACGAATACGCTCAATTTGCTACTATTATTCCAGGGTCGTCCCCTTCGATTAATGGTATTAGCAGAGATGTATTGTGCAGAGGTGAAGTCTCATTCTGCTGCTCAGATGATGGAGCTGATGTACTTGTAGTATTCAAAGCAATTGATGACGCAGGAAATATAAATCAGTGTTATGTAGAAGTAGATGTGCAAGATAAGTCAACGCCCTCTATACAATGTCCACCAAGTGTAATTGTAGATTGCGAATTTCCACTACCGTTTATTCCAGCAAGTGATTTAGGAGTATTTATAAATGTGACTCAAAATCCTTCAAGAAATTACTTAGGAGGACTATTTGGAAATATTGTTAGCGACGATAGTCGACAACCATTTGGTATCGATCCGATCTATGTCAATAGTTCAATTGATCTGTCCACCCTAATTGATGGCATATTCTTAGATAACTGCCAGGAACCAGATATCTATGTAAGAATAAATAGCAGTTTTGATCAATGTCGAACTGGGCAGATCGTAAGAACATTCTTTGCACAAGACGCAAGTGGAAATAGATCTCCTATGTGTGAGCAAGTTATCTCTATTGAAAGTAGAATACCTTTTAATTCTGATAACATTATAAAACCAAGGGATACAACACTCATGATGTGTATGTTACCAGAGGACATAGCCAATACGACATTTGGTGTGCCTACGGCACCTCAAGGGGCATGTATGTTATTTGGAACTAGCTTTGAAGATAAGGTATTCCGATTCAACAACACGACTGACATAGACGCACCAGCTTGCTTTAAAGTTATTCGTACATGGAGCATTATTGATATCTGTGATGACGATCATTCAGCAAGTGATATCATATCTTGGGAACAGATCATCCTAATTAATGATCTTGTCGATCCGATAATTACATGTCCAGAAGATGTAGTAATTGAAACATTGGAATGTGAAGCTGATCAGGTGGAACTGACGGCATCTGCCTTTGACGATTGTACAATAGGAGATGAATTGTTCTGGACAGCTAATATTGATGTCAACAACAACGGTACTATTGACCTCAATGAGAGCTCTTTGGATGGCTTTATCCAGCACACAACTACCTCAAATGGTTCGAGTGTAGCGACGATCAGAAGAGACTTCCCATTAGGGACGCATAGAATTACATGGAGTGTATTTGACGGATGTGGAAATAGTAGTCAGTGTAGCTACTTGTTTACAGTCGTAAATACTAAGAGCCCAACACCGTTTGCTGTTGATATTACTACAGTACTTCACGAGAGTGGCTCAGTAACTATATGGGCAGCAGATTTGAATAACAAAAGTGAACATCCTTGCTTCGATTCAGAAGACATTGAGGTTGCTCTTATAAGATCAGGTGGTGCCTTTGCGGATGTCTCTCCTAACATCACATTTACGTGTGCTGATTTTGTTAATGGGCCAGATATTGATTTGGACTTCTATGCTTTCATAGACTTAGGAAACGGTCAAGTTCTAAATGATTTCACAACTGTTACAGTGACACTTCAGGATAACACTGGGGTATGCGACAACTTTACGGGAGACGGATCTACAGGTCAGAGTGCTGTAATAACTGGAGCCATTAGGACTGAAGGATCACAAGCTGTTCCTGATATTGAAGTAGGATTGTTGGGAGGTAACCAAGCAGCTAATGCGGTAAATGCTACCTCTACAGATGTCTTAGGACGATATGCTTTTCCAGCAATGCCTGTAGGTAATAATTTCACAATTGATCCAATAAGTAATGATGATTACCTGAATGGGGTAACGACATTAGATTTAGTTATGATACAGCGTTATGTCTTAGGTCTTGTTGAATTTGAGTCAGCATATAAGATTATGGCGGCTGATATAAACAATGATAGGAGTATCTCAGCGATTGATTTAGTCGATCTAAGAAACGTAATCTTAGGCGTCACTCAAGAGTTTACTAATAATGAATCATGGAGATTCGTCGATGCCGATCAGCAATTTATTGATCCTAGTAATCCATTAAGTGAACCGATCAAAGAGCAGTATGAAATTACTCCTCTCGCTCAGGATATGATAATTGATTTCATCGGATTCAAAGTAGGTGATGTTAATGCAACAGCTGATGCTGCCACAACATTAGCGCAGAGTAGAAGTGTATTTGCTGTGGAGATGACTGATCAAAGGTTTTCTGCGGGCGATATAGTTTCTATTCCAGTGATGGTAAGTAGAGATATTAATGCTGTTGGATTACAGTTTACGGCAGAGTTTAATCCAGCGGGCTTAATCTTCGCTGGAGTTGACGGCGATGAACTAAATGTTCTTCCGGAGCACATTGGATTTAACAAAGTCGACGAAGGAATTGTGACTGTCAGTTGGAATGATGTAGATGCTCAATTAGTGGCATCTAATCAATCTCTGATGACGCTTAACTTCAAGGCTGTTCAATCTGGTCAGCTAAGTGATTACTTCGCAATCAATTCATCAGTTACTCAATCAGAGATCTATAATGATCACCTCGAGACTATGGACCTGGTCGCTCAGTATGTTGAAAGTGAGGATTTAGCAGTCAGGGGATTTGAGTTGTATCAGAACTCACCAAACCCGTTTGCCGATCAAACTGTGATTAGCTTTAAATTACCTGAACCATCAAGTGCAACGCTATCAATATTTGATGCAACAGGTAAATTAGTTAAGGTAACTCGTGGCTCTTTCGACAAAGGAATTAATACAATACAGCTAAGTAAAAATGACTTATCTGTGTCTGGTGTGCTATTCTACACACTTGAGACAGAAGGATTTACAGATACTAAACGTATGGTGGTCTTGAAATAAGAGAACTACAACCACCATAACGGTTTAAAGATTTTACTGTTTTTGGGATGAGACCCTTCTCCACATCGGTGGAGAGGGTCTTTTTTATTTATATATGCTTGACATCTTTTTCTGACAATCACACCGCGAAATACCTATACATTTGCAGCTACTAAAGTTGAATTGCTATTGGGTAGGGTATTGTCTATTGATTATGGAATGAAGAGAACCGGAATGGCGTGGACTGATATGCTCAAGATTTCGATTAATCCTTTACCAACTGTAGATACTACAAACTTAGAAGAGACCCTAATATCATTGATTGTTGATAACGATGTAGATATAGTCGTTTTTGGTCTATCGGTACATGGTGATGGAGTCTTGACGCATGTAGGGGAAAAAGTCGAAAAGCTCATGAGAAAGTATCAAACTAAATTTCCAGACATTATGTTTACTGCTATCGATGAGTCATATACATCGATTAGGGCCAAAGAGTTAATGATTAATCTCGGAGTAAAGAAAAGTCAACGCAGAAAAAAAGAAAAGATAGACCAGATGAGTGCTGTACTTATATTAAAGGACTATTTAAACAGTAGAGGATGATATTACCGATATATGCCTACGGGCATCCTGTCTTAAAGAAGCCTGGGCTACAAGTGGATATTGATGAGAGTTTACTACCTCAGCTCATGACGGACATGTGGGATACGATGTATAATGCTAAAGGAATAGGCCTTGCAGCGCCACAGATAGGACGAAGTCTGAGATTGTTTTTGGTAGATACCGAACAAATAGAGCGGGAAGAAGATGATCCAGAGGTGGGAATAAAAGAAACTTTTATCAACCCTACAATAATTGAAGAGAACGGCGAATTTTGGGCTTATGAAGAAGGCTGTCTTAGTATTCCTAAACTTACTGGAGATGTCGAACGTCAAGAGTCTGTGACGATTGAGTATTTAGATGCTTCTTTTGTGAAGAAGGTTGAAACTTTCGTTGGCATGAATGCCAGAGTCATCCAGCATGAATATGATCATATCGAAGGGATACTTTTCACCGAACGACTTAAACCTTTGAAGAGGAGGATGATAAATCGTAAGCTAGAAAATATTAAGAAAGGAAAGATTGCCCCCGCCTATAAAATGAAGTTTAAAAAACAGTAGTTATTTACGTCCAAAATCAGCCGGAATTTCTCCCCATTTGTCAGTTTGCCATTTTAGAATTGGATTTTTGAATGTGTTGGTTTGTAACCAATTCTGCGCTCGCTCTACCAGTTGATATAACTGCTTGGTCGTGTCGTTTTTGACAAGGGTCGTTTTTACTTTCTTGTTGCGTACCCAAGCCATGGCTGTTCTGGAATCACTATATACTGGCATATCGGGCATATCCATTTTTTTTAATAATGATAGCCCATGGACAAGAGCTAGAAACTCTCCAATATTATTTGTGCCATAAGGAAACGGCCCCACATGAAAGATCTGTTTCTGACTATCTGTCCAAACCCCTTGATATTCCAGGACTCCAGGACTACCGCTGCAAGCGGCATCTACCGATAAACTATGCCTGATAATATCAGAATGTGAGACAGATCTAAGCTTGGACGCATTAGGCTTCTTTTTGATGCCAATGTGGCTACCATAGCCATCTCTAAAGGCTTGAGTAGCCTCAGCCTTAGATTTGAATGATTTATACTTAGCTCCAGGATAACCCTTTATTTGAAGCTGGCATTCCACCCACGAGTCATAGATGCCAGGGTTGTTACCATCCCATACTACATAATATTTTTGCTTCTTTGCACTCATATTAATAGTTGCACATGTTTATAGATACTCATGCACATACATACCATCAACAATTCGCAGAAGATATAGATGCCATAGTCCATCGAGCTAAAGAAGCGAAAGTTAACAAAGTATTGTTACCTAATATCGATACTGACTCTATAGATAGCCTTCTCGAGTTATGCGACAAGTATCCAGATCATTTTTATCCTATGGTTGGCTTGCATCCTTGTAATGTGAAGGAAAATTATAAGGATGAATTAAGCAGACTTGAGCCATATCTACAGGACGAGCGCATAATTGCGATAGGGGAGACAGGTACAGACCTCTTCTGGGATAAATCGTTTATTGATCAGCAGCGACATTCTTTAGAGACACAGATCTCATGGGCCAAAGAGTATTCCTTGCCTATTGTACTGCACTCTAGAGATTCTGTTGACATGAGTATAGATATCATTGGAAAGCATCAAGATGGATCACTAAGAGGGGTATTTCACTGTTATGGTGGTTCTGTCGAACAATCCAAGAAGATCATTGATCTTGGGTTTATGATGAGCATTGGTGGCTCGGTGACTTTTAAAAATAACCAGGCTCTCAGAGATGTGCTAGAGTTTATCTCTATCGATCACATCATGCTTGAAACAGATGCTCCTTATTTGGCGCCACATCCTAACAGAGGTCGCCGCAATGAGAGTTCATATATTCCACTCATCGTTGAGAAATTATCTGAAATATATCACTGTTCTATCGAACAAATAGCCGAGAAAACGAGCCATAATGCTGAGCAACTTTTTTCATTGAAATAAAAAAGCCTTTGTTAATATTATTCTACTTTTATGACCCTTGAGGAGAGGTGTCCGAGTGGCTTAAGGAGCACGCTTGGAAAGCGTGTGTGCGTCAAAAGCGTACCGAGGGTTCGAATCCCTCTCTCTCCGCAACACAATTAAGTTATGCTACCCTGTGGGTAGCATTTTTTATGCTCTGTAAGGTGGTCGCGAATGCTCATTAGAGCTTTTGTGCTTAAAAACCATCTCGAAGCGCAAGACATAAATGGTATTGCATACCTTCTCTCTTTTCGGTACTCCCCTTTCTTTCCTTTGTCTATTTATAGATGTTAACAAGGGCCAGACCAAATGACATGCAGCGGTACAGATCCAGGGCCAGTAACAATAACTTCACCAGCTACTTCATCAAGCGGTGCTGCGATTATCTATCAATGGCAAGAAAGTTCGGTAGAGTGCGATGGTGCTTTTGCAGATTTAGTAGGAGAAACTAATGCATCATTTAACCCTCCCGTTATTACCACAGACTGATTTTATCGAATTCGAGTTACTACAGATGATGGCATGCAAATATGTGCTGAAATCAGTAATTGTATAGGCCATTTCGTTACCAATACGCCAAATGTTGTTTTGAGCCCTGCTGGACTTGATAACTGTGTCGGAGATATAGTCTTGAATACTCGTAACAACATGGATTCTGGAGAAAACAAAGAGTATCGCACTACTCAAACAATCAGAGCAACGAATAGGGTAGGAGCAGGTGCGAGTACGATCTATAATGCTCAGGAAGGCATAAGTCTGGACCCTGGATTGGAAATAGAATTTAGTGCTGAGTTTCAAGCAATTGTTGAAGGATGTAATAATTAATACCCAGATATTAGTATGACGAGATATAAGATTTGTCGATTGATTTCGGCAGACCTTTTTACTTCTGAGAATATTTTTTATCCCTCACAAATCCAAAAACTAGTTGGAGAGCATTACAATGCATACCACCTAAAGGCTTGATTCATTCAAGTGAACCCTACAAGTAGTTTACAAGGATCTACATTTTGTCGACAGACTCATTTTATTGTCTGAGCTCGTTAGGTTGTAGACGATATAAGTTGTCTTAAGTACGAATGTTGGACGCTCTCTTGGAGCTATAGAATATATAGAGCAATCAAATACGCGCATGGGTAGAGTTTTCTGCATAACATAATCATATTTAAATAATTATATATTACGAAAAATCGTAATTTGTATTATTATATTAAAAATTATTTTGATATTTGTTCTATAGTCAGATTTCTTGACAGAATAAATGCAAACTCGAGTAAGAATAAAGAGTAAGCAATTATTACCTAATACCATGTGTCGATCAATTAAAACAACATAATACTTCTTCTAAGGAAGTGTATTGTGGCTATTA
>CAZAXY010000052.1:2553-23927 GCA_964489125.1 uncultured Saprospiraceae bacterium | reverse complement strand
ACAAAGGAGAAATCGATTATCAACACACTATCACAACCGTTGACAGTCTGCAATAACTCCACGCCGCTCGTATTATTTTCGTCATAGATGGTTCCATTGATTACTCTAAATGCATTAACATTTGAGCACACAACCCCACCCACCATAGTAGTATCAGATTCACTGAATATCAGGTCTACCATAATGAGACTATCGCAGCCACTTGTGGAAGTCGTCATTTCTGTTCCAAATGGGTTAGTTTCATCATAAATCACTCCATTAACCTCAACAGAGAATCCATCTCCAGAACATCCTGTGTGATCCACTTCAGATACGATCATATCCTGGAACACCAGATCAATCGTAATAGTACTATCACAGCCCATAGCATTAGCGAGTACTTCTGTGCCATTAGGTAATGCTTCGCTGTAGAGCGTGTTATTAACGCTTACGCTAAATCCATCCCCCATGCATCCTAGATAGTCTACTGTTGATGTACTCGACTGACTAAAGCTCAAAGACACCTCAACTAAACTATCGCAGCCAGCAGTGCTAACTAACATTTCTTGTCCTATAGGATTAGACTCATCATAGGTCACATTATTAATCACCACACTAAATCCATCTCCCTCACAGCCCGCATGACTAACCTGATTGACTATTACTTCAGAAAATGTAAGGTCAACATTGATTATGCTATCACATCCAGTAACACCGACTAATGCTATTCTTGCCCTAGGATTAGATTCATCATAGACAATACCATCAACCTCTACTGAGAATCCATCTCCTAGGCAGCCATTATGGACAATGTCATTATTCTGAGCTACTTGAAAGTTTAATTCGACAGTCACCAGACTATCACAGCCTTGTGAGTTCATCAATAAAACACTTCCAGTAGTACGCCTTTCGTCAAATGTTTCATTGCCCACTACTACTGAAAACCCATCTCCTTCGCAGCCTAAATAATCAATGCGCTCGTCACTTGGTACACCAAAACTCAGGGATACATCCACAATACTATCGCAACCAAAACTACTCGTTAAAGTATCTCTGCCTACAGGGTTGAACCGATCATAGGTCACGTTATTGACAACAACACTAAAACCATCTCCCTCACAGCCTGCATGTGTTATTTCATTGACGATAGCATCTGAAAATGTTAAAAATACTGATACGATACTATCACATCCATTAGAGGCAGTTAATCTTGCTCCACCCCTAGGATTGGTTTCATCATATGTTATCCCATCCACTACTACAGAAAAACCGTCTCCTTCACAACCGACGTGCACCAGATCAGCAACGATATCTCCAGGAATGTCAATAACTACTGTAACGATACTATCGCAGCCCGCTGTATTAGTGAGCATGACAGTACCCTGTGGATTAAACTCATTAAATGTCTCGTTACCCACTTGTATTGAAAAACCATCTCCAGCACATGCCATAACATCGATAAGCGTATCACTCGGCACAGCAAAGTTCAGGTCTATATCAATAATACTGTCACAGCCTACTGCATTTATCAGGGTCTCACGGCCTGTAGGATTTGTCTCATCATATAAAACACTATTGACAATCATGCTAAAACCATCTCCCTCACAGCCGCTATGCACAATCTCATTACTGCTGGACTCCAAGAAAGTTAGGTCTACAGAAATCGTACTATCACAACCATTGGCTCCAGTCAGCTGGACGAAACCTGTTCTATTGGTCTCATCATATAGTATACTATCCACCACCACGGAGAAGCCATCTCCTTCACAGCCATTATGGACGATCTCGTTCAGTTGATTGGGTTGGAAGGTCAGGTCAACTCTCACGAGGCTATCACAGCCCGCAGCATTAGTCAACATCACAGATCCAATAGGGTTGGATTCGTCAAATATCTGGGTTCCTACTAACATAGTGAAGCCATCCCCTTGACAACCTAAGTAATCAATGGTCTCATCACTCGGCACAGCAAAATTCAGGGCCACGTCAACGACACTATCACAACCCGCTGCATTAGTCAAGATCTCTTGACCTACAGGATTGGTCTCATCATACACTACGCTGTTGACGATCATGCTAAAACCATCTCCCTCACAGCCATTATGAGTAATCTCATTGCTACTGGACTCTAAGAAGGTCAGATCTACGGTAACCGTGCTATCACAACCGTTGGAACCTGTAAGTTGAACAACTCCGATTCTATTAGTCTCATCATATGTTATACTATCCACAACCACGGAGAAGCCATCTCCTTCACAGCCATTATGGATGATCTCATTCAATTGATTGGGTTGGAAGGTCAGGTCAACGCTCACGAGGCTATCACAGCCCGCAGCATTAGTCAACATCACAGATCCAACAGGATTGGATTCATCAAATGTCTGGGTTCCTACTAACATCGAGAAACCATCTCCTTGACAACCTAAATAATCAATGGTCTCATCACTCGGTACGGCAAAACTAAGTGCTATGTCAATGACACTATCGCAGCCAGCAGCATTAGTTAAGATCTCTTGACCTACAGGATTAGATTCATCATATATCACGCTGTTGACGATCATGCTGAATCCATCACCCACACAGCCGTTATGGGTGATTTGACTGTTAGTTTCGGCTCTGAACGCAAGGTCGATTGTTACGATACTATCACAGCCCAGCATGTTCGTGAGTACCTCTTGACCAAAAGGATTCAACTCATCGTAGATAGTATTACCAACTTCTATGGAAAAGCCATCTCCGACACACTGATCAAGAAAAATATCACTTGTTGTAGTTTGATTGAATATCAAATCGACCATAACGATACTATCGCAGCCGGTTGAGCTCAGCAACTGTTCAACACCAGTGGGGTTATTTTCGTCATATATGGTGCCATCTACTATTGCTTGAAATCCATCACCAAAACATCCCACATGTGTGATTTCGTTCATCTCTATATCCTGGAATACCAAGTTGATATTAACACTACTATCGCACCCTGCCCCATTTGACAATTCGACCATACCTCCTGGATTTCCTTCAAAATACCTCACACCAGCTACAAACACTTCAAAACCATCTCCAGCACACCCCAAATAGTTTATCGTATCTGCACTGCTTGCTGAGAAAGTTAATGCTACTTCTACAGTACTGTCGCAGCCAACGGCGTTAGTTAAGACTTCTGTTCCAACGGGATTTGACTCATCATAAACAACGTTGTTAACAGTGACACTGAAATTATCCCCCTCACATCGATCAAGAGCAATAGAAGTCTCAGAAGTGAATAAATAAATTAGATTGACGTTAATTATACTATCACAGCCATTCTGTGTGCTGAGCCTCTCTACTCCAAACTGATTATTTATATCATAGACTGCCCCGTTAACTACCACACTCTCATCTGGACATAGAATTGCCGTTGTATCCAGAATTCCAACTTCAAGATTTATTACATTAAAATTGAGAACGGTATCACATCCAAATGGCCCAAAGCCAAAATACTCATCGAGACTAAAGGAATCGTCTACGTCTATACCTCTTACTGTCTGAGTCTCGCCAGGACAGAGCAGTACATCTGTTGTGATGGTATCACCACGTATGAAGTCTAGGTCTACAACCACTGTACTATCACAACCCAAATCTGTTGTAAAATTGAGAATTCCGGAAGGTCTCTCAAAATCAAATATTTCTCCAGATACTTGCAAGAACTCATTGGTACAAAATGTACCTCTGATAGTGTCCTCTTGCGGTATCACAAAATTTAAAGCTATCGTAATAAATGTATCGCAGGTATTATCACCTAACAACGTATGAAATCCATTAGGTGAATCTGCAAAAAAGTTCATACCAAATAAAGTAACAGTATCATCAATACAGTGAGGGTCTTCTATTAATCGAAACTCTGGTTGTTTAGCCTCTACTCGTACATGTATAATACTGTCGCAGCCGTCTTGGGTGAATAAATCATTGAACTTTGTGAATCCGGCATCATTGACGGTGAAGTTTACTCCATTGACCATCTCACTTTCTCCAGGACATAACAATAAGCTTACCGTATCACAGAATGATTGATTAACCGTTATGGTTTGCATAAATGGAATTCCACCGTTATCAGGTGTAAATATGATATCGAGCATGCCCACTTGGTCGTCAAGTTCTAGATCGGGAGGAACATTCCATTCTCCTGTGAGCCCACTTATCGAGTTAGTAGGTAGATTCAAACTCTCGTTACTACAAAACGTACTTGGTATGCTGAAGTTAGCCGCTACATTGGCACAATCAGTCACATTGATCTTTAGTTGGGCAGAAGTCGGGCATCCACCAGGCTCAATAAATTCCACCACATAAAGTCCTTCTTCACTTATCGCCGGAGTGGCGCTCAGATAAGTCTCATTATCATTGTTATTGAGGCTTACGCCATCTAAGAACCACCTATGATCACGACCCCCAGTTGGAATGGCATTAAGCACTATAGCACCCAAGCCTTCGCAATGATCTTCTTGACCATTAATCTGCGACGGAACTGCAGAGCGTTCTGTACCTTCGACGAGAATTCGTTCTACAAAATATGATTCATCTGGCGCCTGAGTCCCGCCTGTTATATTGACCTGTATAAACTGTCCTATGGACACGTCAATTCCTGTCAGCGTAAAGCTACCAATAGGACTATCTCCACAGTATCCTCCAGAAAATACATTGTCACCAATAGTTACTTCAATTTCAATCCCATCACCACCAGGTTCACTGGTTGCACTGAATTCTGTACATCCAATCGGTGAGACTGAGCTAGGGTCAGTGCACTCTTCAAAGTCTCCGGGCGAGATCGAAGTTTCGATAGTAATGGAAACGTTGCAATAATTACTTTGTGCTACGCCTCCTACTACGAATGCTTGATTATTGTTAAAGCCATTTACTGAAGCATTGGCGCACGGGGTTCCTTCAACATCAGTAATTTCAAAAGCTCCACCCCGAATGCCAAAAAAGCCGTCATTGTCAATGTCATTGACATTGCCAAGAGTAACAACTTCTATAGGGCTGCCATCGAAATCTACGGTCAGCTCATTAATGATCTGTTGTGCCGTTACGCTATGTGTGTAAACGGATAGAAATACTAGAATAATTGTAGTTAGGTTCAGAACCTTTCTCATTTTTCTATTTAGTCTATTTCATTAGCGACGATAATTTTGACAATAGTCATTGCCAAAATATCATTAAACATGTGTTAAAACATTAATATGTTGACAAGGATATCCATTATCGTGCCAAACCAATTTAAGACTTTTCAATCTGGAAAATTAATCACTATATCTGTGATGAGCCTTAGGGTAGGCCCTAAATTCTGATATTTTAAGATGAGTGTGTAAAGTACGTTACCATTTAATAAGAATCTCGTCTCAGCATGGCTTTAATTAAAAATTAATTGTGATCACATCGCCAACTTTCAGAACGTTTCTACATTATGATTTTAAGAATTTTACAATGAATAGAATTTTTTGGCAACTCATCTTGATGATTTGTATCAGTCACTTTGGCTATAGCCAAGGCGATAATGTTACAATTAGTGGATACATCAGAGATGCTGCTAATGGAGAAACTATCATAGGTGCTAATGTCTATATAGACGAGATCGCTTCAGGTACTGTCAGTAATGAGTATGGGTTTTACTCCGTCAATCTCCCTGCAGGTACATATACACTCAGTTTTTCCTATGTCGGTTATGATACGAATGTCGAGCAAGTGTCCTTGACTCAAGATATCAGGTTAGATAAGAATATTGGGATCGAATCCCAAGAACTTCAGGAGATAGTCATTTCTTCAGAGGCGGCTAATGCAAATGTCAGCAGTACTGAGATCAGTGTAAATAAACTTGATATAGGTACTATAAAAAAAATCCCTACCCTTCTCGGTGAAGTTGAAATATTAAGAAGCATCCAGCTATTGCCAGGCGTAAGCTCTGTAGGAGAAGGAGCAACCGGATTTAATGTTAGAGGTGGTAGTATAGATCAAAATCTTGTCCTATTGGATGAAGCTCCAGTATATAATTCGTCTCATCTGTTTGGATTCTTTTCCGTTTTCAATCCTGATGCGGTAAAGGATGTGAAACTTTACAAAGGAGGAATTCCTGCTCGATATGGGGGTAGATTGTCATCCATTCTCGATGTGCGCATGAAAGAGGGCAACAATAAAAAACTCGCTATCAACGGAGGAGTTGGGGCTATATTTAGTAGACTTTCAGTTGAGGCTCCCATCATTAAAGACAAGGCATCATTCATCATCGCAGGAAGACGATCGTATGCAGACATACTAGCGCAACCATTCCTAGATGAGGATGCTCAGGGCTCAGTCCTTAATTTTCACGATCTAACTCTTAAGACTAATTGGACTCTGGGAGAGAAAGACAGACTCTTCTTATCTGGATATACAGGTCGAGACAATTTCGGATTCGGAGATCAAGCAGGATTTAACTGGGGTAACGCTACGGCCACGTTAAGATGGAATCATGTCTATAATGACGGTCTTTTTGGTAATGTGACTGCATATTATAGTGATTATGATTATCAGATCAGCTTTGGAAATGATTCTCAGAATAGATTTGACTGGGATGCCGCGATTAAGAACTATGCGATCAAACCAGAATTCACGTGGTTCTTAAATCCCAATAATCAAGTGCGCTTTGGTGGTCAATTCATCATTTATGAGTTTGACCCAGGCAACGCCGTCGGTATTAGTGAAGGTGAAACCTTAGATCTATCGCTGGATAATAGGTTTGCCATAGAGTCTGGTTTGTACATAGAAAACGAGCAGACTTTATCGGACAAGCTAACGGTGAACTATGGATTGCGTCTATCTCATTTCAATTATGTTGGCGCTGGAGATGCTTTTACTTTTGAAGAAGAGACTCCGGTAGGGCAGCGCCGTACCGTAACGTCAACAGAGAGTTTCGATCAGTGGGAATCTATCCAGACTTACGCCAATCTTGAGCCACGACTTTCTCTCAAGTATCAACTGAACGAACAAGAATCATTCAAAGCCACCTATAACCGGACAGCCCAGTACATACACTTATTATCTAATACGGCTGCTTCTACTCCAGTGGATGTTTGGACTCCAAGTACTAATAACATCAGACCCCAGTTATCAGATCAGATTGCCATTGGGTACTTCCGTAATTCAGCAGACAACACATTTGAATTTAGTGTAGAAACCTATTTTAAGCGATTACAAAACCTCGTCGATTATGTTGATGGTGCAGACTTATTGTTGAACCCCTTTATTGAAGGAGACATCCTCGAAGGACGGGGCAGAGCGTATGGACTTGAACTTTACGTGCACAAGAATGCAGGCCGCTTTACAGGATGGGCCAGCTATACATTGGCGCGAAGTGAACGACTAGTAGAAGGAATAAATAATGATGATTGGTATGCTACTCGATTTGATCAAACTCACAATTTTAGTTTGACCACTTTTTATGATGTAAGCAAGCGATTAGATGTATCAGCTAATTTTGCAATTATCTCTGGGACTCCATTAACGTTACCGACTACACGCATTGAGCAACAAGGATTCATTATCCCCCATAACGTCGATAATGCTCGAAACAATTTTAGGATTCCGGTCTATCATCGACTTGATATTTCCGCCACATTACAGGGAAAGAAAAATGAACAAAGACGCTGGCAAGGAGAATGGGTGTTTTCAGTATACAATGTGTATTCGAGACGCAATGCATTCAGCATATTCACTCGTCAGAGAGGCAATGGAATCAAAGAGGCTGTGCGCCTGTCCGTGTTCGGCAACTATATTCCAGCAGTTGCGTATAATTTCAAATTTTAAAGGGCATGAGAGCATTCAAGTACATATTAATGATCATGCTCATTATCATATTGTTCTCTTGCGAGGACGTCGTAGAGATCGATATAGATGGAGATGGTGGGGATCTTGTTATTGATGCATGGATCAACACTCAGTCTGAGACCCAAGAGATACGCCTCAGCCTGTCTCAAAGCTTTTTTAACAGTAATACGATTATAGTTAGAGATGCAGAGGTAGTGGTTACTAATGAAACACGAGAAGAAGATTACGTGTTTGTGGTGACAGATACTTCATCCACCTATACATTTACACCCGAACTAGGCAATAACATTGGTCAGGTAGGAGATGTAATGAGTCTATCTGTAGTACATAGAACCGGGCGATTTGAGGCACAGACAACCATAAATAGAGTTCCCCCATTAGATTCGATTCAACAAGAATTCAGGGATGACGAATTGTTCGGCGAGGATGGTATTTACACCCAGTTCTTTGCCAGAGACCCGGTTGGTCAGGGCGACGCCTACTGGATACAGACATTCCGTAATGGGGATTTTCTCAATAATGCCAACCAGCTAAATATTGCCTTTGACGCTGGGTTTGATGCAGGATCAAGAGTAGATGGCCTAATTTTTATATCCCCGATCCGTGAGTTTACTAATATCCTCGAGCAAGACGGTATGCCTTCACCTTGGGACGTTGGAGATGAAATCAGGGTAGAGATTCACTCGATATCTGTTGAGGCATTCAATTTTCTGGAAATCGCCCGTGACCAGATTCTCAATGGTGACAATGGCATCTTTACCCTACCTCAGGCTAATGCTCGCAGCAATATCATTAGAAGTAATGGTCAAGAAGCTCTTGGATTCTTTAATGTCGCTGCCATATCTGAGTTGAGTGACGTAATTGTGGAGCAATAGTTACCGATAGTGATATAGATCGTATACGATTATAAATCACGGCGTCAATTATTCTTTTCTTAAAGACATCGTTAAGTGATCAGATCAGCTGCTAAATATTTATTCTTGGTTAAGAAATATTAAGAAAAATTCAAACATGATCTCTAACTTAAAATTATTTGTTCTTTCTCTCTTCTCGATATTGATGATTCAGAGTTGTGGAGATGATGATGACGGAGGAGTTGTTACACCCCCTGCTACTCCCGAGGTTATCGCCGGGTTTACTCAAGATGTTCAGAGTGAAACAGGCGTTGTAACGTTTACTAACACTTCACAAAATGCTAACTCTTTTGCTTGGGATTTTGGAGATGGTAACAGTTCTACAGAAACCAGCCCAACATATACATACACTGAGTCCGGTATGTTTACTGTAACGCTAACAGCTTCTAACTCAGATGGCGAAAGTGATCTTTTTGAGAGTTCTGTTACCATAAGTATTCCGGAGGCTTTCGACAGTGGATTAGTTGCAAATGGCGATTTTGAAACCGTAGATGCCAATGGAAATGTTACGGATTGGATCGTGGGTGTTGACCCCAATGCTCCTGCACCAACCACAGAAGAAGGAGGGAACCGTTTTTATACTGTAGATGTCACTAATCCAGATGCAGGACAAGTCTTCCTCGTCAATGTGAGTCAATTGCTTAGCATAGATCGAGGCAATGTGTATCGTCTACAGTTCGATGCTTGGTCAGATGTGGATAGAAGTATCATCGCAGGTATAGGACTAAGTGATGGTGATTTTAGCAATACCACAAGCAGCGTTAATATTAATACAGAGAGAACTACATATGAGTTGACGCTGTGTGCTGACAATTTTGGTGCTGCTAATGCTCGTATCATTTTTGACCTCAACGGAGAGGCTGGAACAGTTAATCTCGACAATGTCGGGTTGTTTCTTGTAGACGACAGCGGCACCTGCGGGGAAACACAGTCTACTAATTTTGACGATGGATTATTGTCCAATGGTGATTTTCAAAGTACAGATGCCAATGGCAATGTTACGAACTGGATAGTCGGAGTGGATGATGCGATACCAGCACCTACAGTTGTAGATAATGGTGATCGGTTTTATTCTGTAAGCGTTACGTCTCCTAGTCCTGATGAGCCATTCTTAGTCAATCTTAGTCAACGGGTTGAGATCTTAGAAGGAAGATCCTATACTCTTCAATTTGAAGCGTGGTCGGATGTAGATAGAAACATCATCGCAGGTATCGGACTGAGCGGTGGAGATTTTGCAAGCGCCACTGAGCTGGTTGGAATTTCTACAACACGAACAGTTTATGAACTTACTTTGAATTCATCAGGTTTTGGCGCTCCAGATGCAAGAGTATTATTCGATCTGAATGGTGATGCCGGAACGGTTAATATTGATAACGTAGCCTTATTCTTAGAGGAGAGCAATGCTGGCGGTGGCGAAACAGGAGAATTTGGTCTAATCCAAAATGGAGATTGGGAAAGCATAGCTGCCGATTCTACGATATTAAGCTGGATAGTAGGTGTTGATGACAATGTTCCAGCTCCTACCGCGGTAATGAATGGTAACAGATTCTATTCTGTAGATGTAACTAATCCTGATCCTGATCAACCGTTTCTAATTAATACAAGTCAACGTGTAGAAATAGTAGTTGGCACAACCTATATTTTAGAATTCGAAGCTTGGTCGGATGTTGAGAGAACCATCATTGCTGGCATCGGATTGAGTGGAGGAGACTTCAGCAGTTCAATAGAAACGGTAGCGATCACCCCTACCCCAACTGTTTATACTTTGACCTTAACGGCCAATGGATTTGGGGCTGCTGACGCAAGAGTATTGTTTGATGTAAATGGTGAAGCAGGTATGGTCGGAATTGATAATGTTACGCTTAACATTCAATAAAACAAAGATCAAACAGATAAATCTCTACGTATAAGTCATAAAGAGACGGTCTCATAACTGAGGCGGTCTCTTTTTTTTTAATCACCCCAGTTTAGGAAAGGACGAGGTTATTCCATAAAACCACTTTTTTCATATAGTGTTTCAAAGTCCTCTGTATAGACCATTTTTCTTAAGGTCTCGGCATTGCTGCCATTGTGCTCATAGTAGCTTTCTGCAATCTTAAAGCCCATATAATAACCCATGTCATAGGGTTTGTCCATCTTCATTCCCCAGTTGAACAACCACTTAGGCCTAACTTCCTTAATTGGCAGATTCAGATCGGCAGTCCATTCTTTCTTGAGTATTTCAAGGTTTTGTTCACCATATTCATAGGCTTCCTGATAGCCTAATTTGCCGACTGCCTTATAAGCTATGAAGTCTGCTATACCTTCACTCAGCGTTAATCTTAATAGAGATTCTCCTATGAACATATCCGGCTGCACTACATGCACTTGCTCATGAGCAATCATCTGATCCAGATTATTATAAGGACTAAAGCTCAATGAATCAAAAGTGCCCCAATTTATATCAGGAAGGCCGAGCACATTTTTCTGGGCTTCGATAAGAAAACCCGATTTGGTTTCTGTGCCACCATGTTTATTCTGTCCAACTAAAAAGAAAATACGTTTATATCTTGCATTTGGAATGACCGAATCAAACTGTTGTAAGACACTCATCGTCATTTGTCTGTAATGTTGTGTATCTAATAGCTGTTGTCTTATCGATAGAAAGAACTCTTCATGTGCTTCCATATACTCCGCAAACTCCTTAGCATTAAGATGATCCTTTTCTATCAAAGCTTTTAATCCATCGCTGCCCTGCTCAAAGTAGTCGGCCTGAACGATTGACTCGTAATAGCCGTCATTAATCATACGATCTAAGGTCTTATAGAACAGTTCGACATCTGAGGTAATCACAGGAACCTCATTGACATCGTCTATATATAACGATGACTTACATGAAGCAAGTAGAATAGTAAGTAGCAATATCCTTAACAATCTGTCACGTATAAGTTATGCTAATCTATATGATTCAATCGATACTTATGAAATACCCAGGCAAAAGCATCGGATAATCTATTGCCTAATCCACACTTATGTAGTGCGTGCACTTTCTTAAAGACTTCGGTCTTCTGTATGATCTTGATTGCCCGACTACTAGTATCTGGATTGTCAAATAGACGGGCGATGTTCATATCGTTGCATCCTAAGGATCCCTTAATCGTGTACAACAATTCTTGAGTGATTTTTTGGAAGGTAAGCTCGAGTCGCTCCTGATAAAGTATCCGAAGAATCTGGTACTGATTGAGGTACGGAAAATCGGGTATCCGCTCTTGGGCCTGACGGAAACCATTAATTGGTTCTACCATAATATTAGTAGGATTGAATATTCCTCCTAACTCGAAGTCATCAGGAGTAATCAATCTTATCTGTGCAAAGTTATCTTTATGAGGATTAAAGTGCTTCTTGAACGCATTTAGAAATCGTATATCCGCTGTGTCCAAACACTCAAATCCCGAGGCTATTAATATGGCTGGATGTAGAAACAGTTTTTCTACCATGAGGCTCTATCATATTAATTATTAATCTAATATATAAACAATTGATTATTAATAATAATTAGTCAAACACTATTTTCAATCTACCCGTTTAGCTACCTTCACAAGATGGAGCCCAAATACCCAATTCTCTACATCAAAAAAGACCGTGTCGCCTCTGTCAGAAGAAAGCATCCATGGATCTTCAGCAGAGGTGTATTATCGCATGACACACTCCCCGACGGCTCTATAGTTGAAATCCACTCCAAAGGCAAGGGATATCTCGCAACTGGCTATTATCAAGATGGTAGCATCCTGGTAAGGATCTTGTCATTTGAGGGAGAGCAGATCGATCAAGATTATTGGAATGAAAAGATCGCCAATGCCGTGGCACTCAGAGCCCAGATTGACTTACCCAATTCCGAAACCAACGCCTACAGACTATTTCATGGAGAGGGAGATGGTGTGCCTGGATTAATCATCGATATCTATAATGATGTCGCGGTAATACAGTGTCACACTGTTGGCATACACTTGATGAGAGATCAGATTTCTAAGTCGCTAACCACGGCGCTCGGGTCATCTCTGGTAAGCATCTATGACAAGAGCAAAAATGCACTGCCTCAAAGTTACTCTGCAAAGCTAGCAGACGGCTGTATAATAGGTGAAAAAACCAAAGTCCAAATAAAAGAGAACAAACACCTATTTGAGATTGATTTGATTAATAGTCAGAAGACCGGATTCTTCTTAGACCAGCGGGATAATAGACAACTTCTCAGCAGATATGCCAAAGGCAAGAGGCTACTCAATCTATATTGTTACACTGGAGGGTTTTCGATATATGCGCTAAATCATGGCGCTTCTGCTGTATGCAGTATTGACGCTTCTCGCACAGCAATGGCTACTCTTGAGGACAACTTAAGTCTCAATGGTGGATATAAACACCATATTGCGCTAACAGAAGATGTCAACAGATACATCAACTCGATCAATTCTCATGAATATGACATTATAGTAGTAGATCCGCCCGCATTTGCCAAGAGTATACGCAAGCGACACAATGCAGTCCAAGCCTACAAGCGAGTAAATGCTGCTGCAATAGCAAAGGTGGCTCCTGGAGGCATGATCTTTACCTTCTCGTGCTCACAAGTGATCGACGCACAATTATTCTACAACACCATAACTGCGGCCGCCATCGAAACAGGGCGTCAGTGTCGGGTGATCCATCATATGTCACAAGGAGCGGATCATCCTGTGAGCATATATCATCCAGAGGGCAAGTACCTGAAAGGACTTGTATTAGCGGTGGAATAGCAATACTACAGATATCTATAGGTGTGGTATTTCTATATGAATCTTTGTGCCTTTTCCTGGAGCACTCTCAATATTGTAATTGCCATGTAAGTTTTCTACTCTTGAGATTATATTCTTGAGACCATATCCCCCTTTCATCTCACCGACGTCGAAGCCCTTGCCATCATCGCTCACGGTAATTTTGAGATCACCTTGTTCATTTCGATCTAGGCTTATCCACGCATTCTTGGCACCAGCATGCTTCATCACATTATTGACAATTTCGAAGACGATATTATAGACGGGATAAGTCAATGATCCATAGCTAACATCTTGTGGTGCATCAGTAACAAAGTTAAATTTTACACGATCGCTACTATTGAGTTTTTCAATGAGATCTGCAAAGCTGTTGATGAGTCCCATGGATTGTACAGTCTCTGGCATGAGATTGTGAGAGATTAAACGGATATCCTCATAGGCATCATTGAGTTGATTGATACTTTTATTAAGAAGCTCCGGATTGTTAAGAGATTCAGTTGATTCAAGCGCTTCTAGTTGCCATCTTACAGCCGCTATTTTGGTATTGAGATTGTCATGAAGTTCCCCGGCCATTCGTTTTCGTTCTATATTCTGTCCTGCCAATTGAGCTAGGAGAATTTCTTTGTTTTTCTGACTAAGTTGTTTGTTCTGTCTTTTAAAACGCTGGATGAAATAAAGGCTGATCAAGAAGAGAGAACTGGTTAATATAGCAACCCATATTATAAGATTTCTTGCTGATCTAAGGTTCCTATTCTCAAGACTTTCAATCTGCGACGATTGCTCTATCAACTGATCCTTAAACTTCAATTCATTTTCTAGCTGCAACACCTCAGTCTTATAAAGCTCATCGGTCGATTGTCTATGCCGTTCATAGTGATATAATGCCTTCTCATATTGATTTACATTCTTGTACCCAGTCCAAAGATATCCATCAGCTCGACTGATAAACTCCTTATTGCCTGATTGCAACACGTAGTCATACCCCAATAAGAGATACTCGAGAGCTTTCTGATCATCCTGAGCTATCTGAAAGCGCTCAGCCTTATCATTATATAGGGAAAACAAGACACTGTAAAGACTGTCTTGAGTAGCCAATCGTTGGGCTTCTTCAAAATAGTATTGCTCCAACTCAGCATCTTTCAACATGCCATATACATTGGCTTTACCCAAGGCATTATCCGCTGCAAAATAGCTATCGCTTTCGCTAGTAATAAGAGAATCCAATGCTTGATAATAGCTTAAGGCCTTGCTATAGTTTTTGATTCGATATGCAGAATAGAAATTATGGTCAGCTAGCAAGCCGAGCGCTTTTATCATCTGAAATGTGTCTTGTACAACCTCGGCGATTTCAACGGCCTTCTTCATTTGTACAGACACTTTCCTAAATACTATGGTGTCAAAATTTAAGAGACCGACATTATTTAAGATGTAAGCATAATATCGTACTGAATGTGCATGTTCTCTGGAGTAATAGCAGCAGTCCTCTAATAAACTTTGAGCTTTCCTGATTTCAGTAAATGCCAGGTCATTATCAGAATTTCGATTATACCAAATACCATGTAACAGGTGTTTGGTTCCTTCGGCAAATTGAGTTTTGATTTTATCGGATGCTACGTCAAAATCTTTTAATTCGGCAAATCTGATGCCCTCATTACTTCTGATCTGAATTCTAAGTGAGTCTGCGAAAACCGCTAAACTCAGTTCATCATCATTATAGTCGTAAATTTCTTGTCCCCATATCCCAGTGCTCGATGCACATAGGCTAATAATGAGGACGGCTCTCATGATCCTACACATCAATCAGATTGTTTTTCATGGCAAACTTGATCACACCGACAACATTGCGCACACCTAATTTTTTGAAGATTTTGTTGCGATGGACCTCCACAGTGCCTTTTGAAATAAAGAGCACCTCTGCAATTTCTGCTGATGATTTCTCTTCTGCGATTAACTTGATCACTTCAATCTCACGCTTGGTGAGTGACTCAAATTTTTTACTTGATTGCTCGTCACCATTGTCCGTTAGAAGAGCCTGCATAACTTCTTGTCCATAGTATAGCTCACCCCTCGCAACTGTTTTAATGGCCAGTTCTAATTCATCACGCTTGGCTTTCTTCATTACATATCCCTTAATACCCATTTTGAAAGCATCTGAGATTAGACTGGGCTCATCGTTCACTGTAAGCATCAATATATTAACATCAGGGTGCGCCTCTCTTACTCTATGGCTGAGTTCTATGCCTGACATATATGGCATGTTGAGGTCCGTCATCAGGACGTCAATATGATTATTGTCTAAGAATGGTATCACCTTCCTACTATCATCTAGGGCTACGACGACCTCAATATCCATCAGATTGATCAGCAAGGTTAAGCTCTCCAGTATAATTTTATGATCGTCAACTATAAGTACTTTAATCATCCGAGCGTGTAACTAACATGCGTCATCAATAATCCAATATAGATATACTCTTATTATAAGCGTACAAAAAATCGTGTGTTTACCATTCGAATTTTAACATCACAAGATTCAGGTTACACAGAACCTAAGCCTATTTACCCTAAGTTAATAGGCCCTTCTTATGCCTTATTCTTGATTGATACAGATCTTTTGGTCAGCAATAATCAATTATTCTTCAACTAATGAAATCAGCATTCATGCTCATCAGACACAAATATGAGCTGGCCTATAGCTCAATAAAATATGGTCTTGCCTGTATTTTGTCTGTCTCAGTGAAGCTTATATTCTGGACTATAAGTCTTCCTATACTTTCATTATGATCTAATGTATTCAAGCACCGATATATTACTCCTTAATTCGATTTTGTAACTTATGCCCGATACCAGCGTATCCGAATAAAACATGCTGTATGAATGATCCTTTGGACTCAATAATTGTAACTGACACTCCTCATAAGAAAATAGGTATCTCCATTGGTATAGCCATAGTTATGGCTATCATATTTGTGGTGATGCAAGGTCTCGGAGCTTTGCCATTCTTAGCATTTATGTCAATAGAGGAGTCTATTGCTTATGCCCTCGTTCTATCATATATTTTATCACTTTTGATTGGGAAGCAACTTATAGACTTTCCTGTTTTCTCATGGGGCAATGGAGCACTTACTCCGAAGACCGTCTTCATGAGTATCCTCTTTTTTATGGCGGTAAAAATGGGTTCATCCATTCCACTTGAGTTCATCCCAGGATATGAAAAAATCATGGAAGGTTACCTCGATCAGTTCGGCGGTTTGGGATTACCGGTCATGATTATAGCTTCTATAATTACTCCTGTAGTAGAAGAAGTCTACTTCAGAGGTATGATCCAACGGGGGCTTAATAATGAATATAATAAGCCCTATATGGCTATAATTATCTCGTCAGTACTATTTGGTCTCATACATATGATCCCAATTCAGATAGTCGGTGCTGCGTGTATGGGTATGGCCTTAGGATGGATCTACTATAAGACTAAGTCCCTTTGGTTTGTCATTATCATCCATGCCGCTAACAATGCGTTGGCCTTTAGCGCCATGCAATTTATGGACATCGAGGAAGGTTCCACTTCGACACGTGCCGATATCGGAAATGATGCAATAGTAGTCGGCATCATCTTAGCATGTATCGCAGTTGGCTATGCATCGTTCAAGTATTTAGATCAACAATGGAACACTGGCATGGAGGATGCCATTGTATAGTGTCAATACTTGACATGAATAAAATGAAGCGGAGAGATGAATAATAGTGATGTTGTCATCATTGGTGCAGGATTGACGGGAATGGCTATTGCTTATTTCCTAAGAGATAGTCCTTGGTCCATATCCATCATCGAGGCAAGAGATCGAATCGGTGGTAGAATTCATACATCAACGACTTCAAGCGGGCATAAAATCGAAATGGGTGCTACCTGGCTTGGGAAGAAACATAGAGACCTCAACACTTTACTTGACCAACTAAATCTGAATATCTACATCCAAGAACTCGGCTCAACGGCTATATACGAACCGATATCTACCAGCCCACCACAGATCGTAGCCTTACCACCTAATACAGATCCCAGCTACCGCATAGCCGGCGGATCAACTCTCTTGATTGATAAATTACATAACCGCCTCAGTCCGAATACATCCATATCCTTATCAGATGTAGTGTCATCAGTACATATAGATACTGAAGGGGTCAAACTGAAGCATACTACAGGGCTCACAGAGGCTAAGATTGTCATTAGTACGCTGCCGCCCTATCTCTTAGCACATACTATTGATATCGAGCCTCCCCTGCCCGATAGGTTATCCGAGGTGATGGATCAGACACATACTTGGATGGGAGAATCAATTAAGGTAGGTTTCACTTACGAGCAGCCATTCTGGAGAGCTAATAATCTCAGCGGTACAATCATGAGCAATGTTGGGCCGATACCAGAGATGTATGAACACACAGATCAGGATAACCAGAATCATAGTTTGAAAGGATTCCTCAATTCGGTTTATCATACCCTAAACCGAGAAGAGCGTATGGAACTCTGTCTAAAGCAATTAGAGAAATACTATGGCAGTGTGGTGCGTTCATATCTGTCCTATGAAGAACTTGTGTGGAGCAATGAGCCCTACACCTATAGTGCCTATCATCAGCATATGCTGCCACATCAAAATAATGGCCATGAACTGTATAGATCATCGGTTTTCCAAGATCGTATGATCATCGCAGGCTCTGAAACAGCCCGATCACATCCCGGATATATGGATGGCGCTGTGAGTAGCGCTAGAGAGGTAGCTAAGCGGATCTTAAATCATAAGTCACTGACATGAGCATAGATCACATCGTTTGGGCTGTTCCTAATCTCGACGAAGGCATCGCACTATTCAAGAAAAAGACTGGTATTGAGCCAGTGTTTGGCGGATACCATACCACTCAAGGAACCAAGAATGCGCTAGTCAAGATAGGCCCTTCATGCTACTTTGAAATACTGGCTCCAGACCCGGACAGTCAGATACTGTCCAAGCGATGGATGGGCATTGATATTATTAAAAAACCTCGGATAACTAGATGGGCTTTTAAAGCAGACCACCTAGAGGAGCAAGCTAAACACCTATCAGGTTATGACAAGAACCTTGGGCAACTCATTACAGGGCAGCGTAAGACAACTACTGGTCAATTGATCAAGTGGAAAATGACCGTTCCACATCATGCACCCATGATTGATATTGCGCCATTCTTTATAGATTGGAGTGAGTCATCATCGCATCCGTCCGATCAATTACCTGAAACAGACCTTTCAATAGATTGTATCGACCTGTCCAGTGAGCAAGCAGAACTGATCCGAAGACTTCTCAATCAACTAAGCGTCACTGGTTATTCAGTCTTGCAGGGAGCAGAGCAAATATCTATTTCACTAAATTCACCTAACGGGAGAGTGAGGTTTGAATAGTAAAACAAGGATCAATGATTACAGAATCAATAATTGAGATATCTACTTGGGTTTGGATTGGAATTGCAATTGTAACTTTTCTTTCATTGATAAGGCTCAAAGTTAGAGCTCCTTATGGAAGGCATTCGAGATCGGGATGGGGAATGATGATTGATAATCACTGGGGCTGGTTTTGGATGGAGCTGCCGGCGCTGGTCGTATTTCCAATCATAGCGCTTTCAGGTACGGCAGAAAAGACTTCACTGCACTGGATACTCATAGGGTTATGGGTAATTCACTACTCTAACAGGACACTTATCTTTCCCTTCAGGTTGAAGACTAAAGGGAAAAAGATGCCACTATCGATCGTGCTTTCTGCCACTTTCTTCAATGTAATCAATGGACTACTCAATGGTTATGCCCTCGGTTATATGGCGCTACCGACTGTACCGACAGCTCTTTTTGCTATTGGTGTGATCATTTTCATAGTTGGTTTCTACATCAATCAAAGAGCAGACAACTATCTCATCGGACTACGCAAAAAACAAAGTGGATACAGCTTGCCCACAGGCTGGTTGTTTAATCGGATCAGCTGCCCTAATCTTTTTGGGGAGATCATAGAGTGGACAGGATTCGCTATTGCTGCATGTTCGTTGCAAGCGTTTTCATTTGCCATATGGACCTTTGCTAATCTGGTGCCGAGAGCCATGAATCATCATGATTGGTATCGTGAGACCTTCGATGATTATCCTAAGGACAGAAAAGCTGTTATACCCTCTATCTTATGAAAATAGCTATTACAGGAGCCACTGGTCATATCGGCGCGAATCTATGTCCATTGCTATTGGAGCGTGGTCATGAAGTGCGTGTCTTAATTAATAGTACCCCGTTGAACTATAGAGGCCTCCGACAAATAAATGGCAGCATACTGAATACCGCTGCAATCAAAGAATTAGTAGAGGGAGCCGATGTAGTCGTCCACCTTGCAGCCAAAATCTCAATAGAAAAAGACGTATCTGGTGAATTATGGGATATCAATGTCACCGGCACACAGCATATAGTAGATGCGTGCATCAAGTATGGCGTCAGCAAGTTGATTCATTTTAGTTCCATACATCGGTTTGATCCATATCCACAGGATCAAGTTCTTGATGAGAGCCGCGGGCCAGTGGAGCATGGCAGTGACTATGATCGGTCCAAGATTGCATCTGAAGCAATAGTACAACAAGCTCAGGATCAAGGCATCACGACCACAGTGATCTATCCTACTTCTGTAATTGGGCCAAATGATTATCGACCATCCCTACTGGGCCAGGGTGTGATAGATATGTATCAAGGAAACGTGCCAGTGCTAGCTCCAGGAGGCTATGACTTCGTAGATGTGAGAGATGTGGTCAAAGGTACCTACGAGGTGATCGTTAATGATTATCCCAATGAAACATTCCTACTAGCAGGACACTACTTGACTCTAAAAGAATTGGCCACAATGATCGGACAACATAGCCCTCATAAGGTCAAAACTGGCGTATTGCCCTCTGGTTTATTAAAAGCCTTGCTTCCTCTAATCAAGTTGCAGGCTAAGTTGACGGGAAAGCCAACTCCACTCACTAAAGAAGCTTTGCAAGTATTACTCGAAGGCCATGAGAACATAAGCACTCGTAAAGCAGAGGAGCAGCTGGGATATACCAAGACGTCGCCTATGCAGACTATAAAGGATACTATTGAGTGGTTTAAGAAGGAGCAGATGATAAGGGTAGGATAACTCAGGTTTAAATCTCATTTCTATTATCGCCTCACCTACCTACTGCCATCTTATCTTTTGTAGCCTTGGTTTGACACCCCCTGCCCCTTCGAGTACGATACACACTGATTTTAAAAGTCGGGTGAGCTACGCTCATTCCAAGTGCCCCCCGAGAGCAGCTTAGTAGCAGAGCCTTTGATGGTCAAGTGTTTTCGGTAGTTTTTGCCGATTGCAAAAGTGTCTCGCCGAAGGCTCCACTAATTCTGTCATGCTTTAACTTGATGTTTCAGAATCAGATGTTTCATAGAAGAACTTATTAAATGCTTTCGAACTCCTGCAACCCTCCTCAAACTCGTTATTTGAATCAAATATTTGACATAGAGTATATACTCCCCCTAACTGTCTCTTTGAAAGAGAGGGAAGTATAAATTCTGTTTATACAGGATGAGTACGCATCACTCAACTAAACCTTAAGGCTCTAACTGGATCAACTCGTGAGACAATCCAGGTTGGGATAATCATAAACAGTAGTGTGATGATCGCAGTACCTATATTAATAGCAATGATCATCCACCAGTTAAAAGCGATCGGCACAGTATCCAGGTAGTATTCCGCCTCTGAGAGCTTGAAGATACCTGTTTTAAGTTGGATAAGGCATAATGCAAAGGCCAGAACATTGCCGATGATCATCCCTTTGATGATCACCTCAGCGGCGTTATGAA
>CAZAXY010000052.1:0-2453 GCA_964489125.1 uncultured Saprospiraceae bacterium | reverse complement strand
GCCAGAACATTGCCGATGATCATCCCTTTGATGATCACCTCAGCGGCGTTATGAAGGAAGATCTTTCGGATCGACCAATCGGAAGCGCCTACAGACTTCAGTAGGCCGATCATCTCAGTGCGCTCAAGAACAAATATCAATACAGCTGTAATCATATTAATGACGGCGACTAAGATCATCAACAGGATAAGGACATGTTCATTGATATCTTGTAGCTCGAGCCATTGGAAGATCTGATAGAACTTGGATTGAATAGACTGGCTGTATAAGTTACGAGGCAGTTTCTCAAAGTAGATATATTCATTAAGCAATACAGCATCATCGAGATCATCAACATAAACCTCCAGACCACTTACCTGGTCGTCACGCCAATCGAGGACCTCTTGCAGCACCCTTGTATCGACGAGTGCAAATCGCCGGTCGTATTCCTCTAGCCCAGTCTTGTAGATCCCACTAACTGTGAAACGCTTCTTATATTGCTCGCCATCCAAGATGAAGTAAATGATCATCTTATCTCCCACATCAAAGTTCATGCGATTAGAGATTTGCTCAGAGAGCACGATTTCTTGAGCCGGCCCATCGGCTGGGTAGCTTACCCACGATCCCTTTTTCATGTATGACTTGATCCGATCAAACTGATAATCAGATTCGTATCCCTTGAGGAGTACTCCCTCAAAATCTGACTTAGAGCTCAGGATGGCAGGGACGATAGTATAAGTCTCGACTCTATCAACTCCCCCCAATGTAGTTTGAACAGGCGGCTTGATTTCAGGGCGTATGATTGTGGGAGGCCGTTGATAGGTAATTTGCTCTATATCCTCAATATCCTTAACTAACGAAGGTTCGACATCGATTGGAACCAGTTCGAAGGTCTCTCCTACGTTGCCGTCAGTAATATGGATATGTCCCCAGAAGTCTAAGACCTTAGAGGTGACGCCCTCTTTAAAGCCTTTAATTACAGTCGTCGTAATGATCATCACCGCTACGCTCAAGGCAATAGACAACACTGCAATCCTTAAGATGAGTGCCGAAAAATTACCCATAGTTGTGAGCGACAGGCGATTAGCTATAAACCGCTCAAAACTCATCTCCTCATACCGTTAATCATAGATCGCTAATATAGATAATCGTTAGATCGGATTATTCTACTTTTGCGTGGATTCAAAAAAAGTGCTTGTACGATGAATTTTATTGATGAACTGACATGGAGGGGAATGCTACACGATATCACCCCTGGCGCTCGAGAGGACTTGGACAAAGGTATGCGCACAGGATATATCGGATTTGATCCTACAGCACCGTCTCTGACAATAGGCAACTATGTCCAGATCATGATACTCTCCCACTGGCAGCGAGCAGGTCATAAGCCCATCTTCTTATTAGGTGGGGCAACGGGACGTATAGGGGATCCATCTGGCAAAGACAAGGAACGTCAGCTGAAATCATATGAAGAGTTGGATAGCAATCTCCAGTTTCAGAAGGAGCAGGCGTCGAAGTTTCTGAATTTCACCGATGGGCCCAACAAGGCGGAGTTTATGAATAACTACGACTTCTACAAGCAGATGAATGTGCTGGACTTCTTACGTGATGTAGGTAAGAACCTTACCGTCAACTACATGCTTGGCAAGGATGCAGTTAAGAAGCGCTTGGAGACAGGATTGTCATTTACTGAGTTTAGTTATCAGCTGCTTCAAGCTAATGATTTCTTACACCTCTATCAGAATCACGATTGCACCTACCAGATGGGTGGCTCCGATCAATGGGGCAACATCACCTCGGGTACGGAATTCATACGGCGCAATATCACTGGCAGCAAAGCTTATGCGATTACCTCTCCCTTACTTACTAAAGCAGATGGCAAGAAGTTTGGCAAGTCTGAAGAAGGCAATATCTGGCTCGATCCCCAGATGACTTCACCATATAAATTTTACCAGTTTTGGATCAATGCGGATGATGCAGATCTCCCGAAGTTTTACAGATACTTTTCCTTTAAGTCTAAGGAAGAAATCGAAGCACTGGAACAAGAGCTTGCAGAAGACCCCAACAGCCGCAAAGCCATACTCGCTGAAGAACTCACCAGCAGAATACACTCTGCCGAAGATCATAAGAGTGTTGTCGCAGTATCCGAGATCTTATTTAACAAGAAATCATCGCAGGAGCAACTCAAGTCATTGCGAGAACAGGACTTTGAGACGATTGCACAAGAGATTCCGTCAGTCAATGTGAAGACCACAATAGATGTAAAAGGAATAAATATTGTAGAGCTATTGACTACTCATAGCAATATCTGCGCTTCTAATGGTGACGCTCGTCGTGCCATAAAGGGAAATGCCATTTCTGTAAACAAAGTCAAAGTAAGCGATCACAATGCGAACGTCTCCAGTGAAGACCTCATCCATAGGAAGTATCTCATGGTTGAGAATGGTAAAAAGAATAAGTATGTGGTTAAAGTT
>CAZAXY010000051.1:0-24447 GCA_964489125.1 uncultured Saprospiraceae bacterium | reverse complement strand
TATAGTGGTATATCGTTTCTCTCCAAAATTAAAGTATAACGTTGCTAATAAAGATACGATAATATAAACGATCATTAAAGTCGTCGCCCCGGGTATGAATTCATCTACGCCAAACCACCCTCCGAGCCTAACAATTAAAATCAGTCCAAGAGTTGCTTTAAAAATTTCGGCAATGACAGAGATGAGATCACGGTCCATCAAACTGGTATAGGCGAATATGGAGAAGGCAAGAAACAAGGCATACATGCCGAGATCAAAAAAGCTGAAGTCGGCGATATGGATTAAGGCATAATAGATCAATAGATTTTTAAATAGTAGTTGAAACCAAGACCATCTCTTGAGTAATGTGGATGCTTGCGGTTCATATTTTACCTGTGTATAGACATCTTCAATTACAGAAACAGGATGACTCTGCTGGACATCGGCCGGTCGCCAACCAGTTGGCATAAACCAAATTTTAAGTTTGTCTATGAACCTATCAGCATGCCAGGCATCTTTGATTAATAGCCATAAGTGTTGATAATTGATCAAGAATGGATTCCATGTCTGCACAGCTTTTTTTACCCCGAATACGGGAGGAACGTCTTCTAATTCTTCCTGAAACGTGCCAAACCATTTATCCCAAAGGATAAAAATGGCGGCATAATTCTTATCAATATATTCTGGATTGATTGCATGATGTACTCTGTGATGAGATGGGGTTACAATGATATGTTCTAACCACCCCATACGGTTAATAAGTCTGGTATGGTACCAGAATTGCGCAAACAGATGCAATGGTCCTACTATCGCAACTACTGTTGCTGGTATGCCTAACAGTGCCATGGGAATTGATAGAAAAAAATAGATTCCAACAATGCCAGATATACTCTGGCGTAGGGCGCAGCTCAGATTAAACTCTTCACTGCTATGATGCACGATATGTCGATTCCAAAACAGGTTGATCTCATGATTCCAGCGATGAGACCAATAGGAGGCAAAATCAATTAGTATAAATGATGTGATATAAACTGCTAAGGTTGAGGGGATCTGTGTAAGCGCCATATGCTCGACCATCCATCCGTAACTAAGAATGACTATAGACAGGCCTACTAAGTCCTTAAGAGTATTAGTCATACCAGAACTTAGGCTTGAGATGGTGTCCATGCTGCGATTTACCTCCCTGCCCATCCACAAACTGGCGAAGTATTCAATAAATATCAAGGCGACAAATCCAGGAATTGCGTAGGTGAGAGCTAGGGCGTATGTTTCCATATATCTGCTTAAAACATTTGAAAATTATGGAAAAAACCATAAAAATTGAGCGTAATTATTGACTATTGATGAGAAATCGATCAACAATCAAGATCACATGAAGTATACAACAATCTAAAGTCATATCTTGCAATCCATGGGATACAAAGAAACGGGTCAACAGATTCTCTATAAGATATTTGACCCATTTGTACATCTTACTAAGAAGCTTGGCGTCACACCGAATCACATTACGATTATCGGATTTATTCTTAATGTCTTGGCGGTCATCCATTTATTGAATTACTTCGATTTTGCAAGCATGGAGTATGGCGACAATCTTTTTGGGTTTGGGATTATCTTAGGATTTGCTGGATTAATGGATACGATGGATGGTCGATTGGCCAGATTATATGATATGAAATCTAAGTTCGGCGCCTTCTTTGACTCTGTAATTGACAGATATAGCGAGTTTGTAATGTTCATGGGCTTGAGTATTTATTTCCAGTTGTTTAATAATCAGATTGGGTTCATCTTTTGCTTTGTTGCTTTAATTGGGAGTATCATGGTGAGTTATGCTCGATCGAGGGCAGAAGCACTAGGCATAGACTGTGCAGTAGGGTTTATGCAACGCCCAGAGCGTATTGTGTTTATTGGTATTTGGGCAATAATTTTTGGAGTCAGTTATTGGTACGGACCAAATTTCCTAACTCGGACTTCTTTGCTGCCACATTTGGATTATTTCGTGCTTGGATTTCTATTTTTGGCCATTGCGACGAACATCACAGCTATCCGGAGAGTTTTACACTCCGAACATCAGATGAATAGAGTAGGGTAGGTTGCTCTACTGTTCTAAAGAACAGAATGTCAGAATTTTTCAAGCGTCTTAACGTGGCTGCGGTCTTCGCAGTTTTATTTGCTTTACTAGTTGTTATGACAGTAGGTTGGGATACCGACAATACTGCATTACTAATATTGGTGACAGGATTGTTACTATCTCATCGATATACCTATCGAGTAGTATATGTATTTTATAGCTTCTTGCTATTCTATGTGATTTATGATGTGCTCCCCGCTCTTCCAAACTATACAATTAATGATGTCCATATACTGGAGCCATATAATATTGAACTAGCGTTGTTTGGCATACAAGATGCAGGCAAGACCGTAGTGCCTAGTGAATGGTTTATAACACGTACCAATGATGTCTTATCTATCATTGCAGGTATCTCGTATATACTTTGGATGCCTTTGCCTATGATATATGCAGCCTATCTTTTTTTTAAGGACAAGAAGATGCTATTTATATTCGGTACGTCCTTCTTATTGACTTGTCTTATCGGTATGATTGGTTACTATATCTATCCTGCTGCACCACCATGGTATTACATTAATTATGGAGTAGGTACGGACTTTACGATTGCTGGTAGCGAGGGATTGCTATCGGAATTTGATCGATTAATCGGAGTTCCGATATTCAACAACATATATGCCAAAGGTGGCAACGTATTCTGTGCCATCCCTTCGCTGCACTGTGCCTATCCAGTAATATGTATATTAGTAGCATGGCAGATGAGACATAAGTGGCATGTAATGCTTTTCTCGCTGTGGGCATTGGGCACATGGTTTGCCGCTGTCTATTCTCAGCACCACTACATAATCGATGCCATCCTCGGGATATTTTGCGCTGTTCTCGCTTTTTTGATAGTGAAGACACTTATTAAGAATTCTACTTTCAAAAAATTTCAACAATCTTATATCGCTCAATTAGGCTAAGCACAGTTTATTAAAATAATATAAAAGAATTTATTATTCATAAATCGCACATTATCCGAGGCTTAAATCTGGGTCGGCTTGAAGCTATCAGCAAGTCAAAACTTAATATTGATTTTGGCAACATTAAATTAACTTTGCGCACCATTTTGGAAATTTGATAAACTTCAATTCACTCTAAAGACAGATTTATGAGTAAACTTTTAGCAACTCCTGCCACTGGTAAATTGGGCATACTTTTGCCAGGGATGGGGGCAGTAGCTACGACTTTTGTAGCAGGATGTATTGCGGTAAGACGAGGACTGGGACAGCCAATTGGGGCCTTTACCCAGATGGGTACGGTTCGATTGGGCAAGCGCACAGAGAATAGGAAGCCTAATGTAAATGATATTGTTCCGCTGGCTCAGTTGGACGATCTAGTTTTTGGGGGATGGGATTTATTTGAAGACAATGTTTATGAAGCAGCATCTCATGCAGAAGTGTTAGATCAAAGATTACTCGATGAGATTAAAGATGAGTTAACTGCTATCAAGCCTATGAAGGCGGTCTTCGATAAGAACTATGTCAAGAGATTAGAGGGCTCACATGTTAAGTCTGGTGCCACCAAGATGGACCTTGCGGAACAGCTCATGGAGGATATCAGAAAGTTTAAAGAAGAGAATGGCTGTGACAGAGTGGTCATGGTATGGTGTGGTTCCACAGAGATTTATATAGAACAAGGCCCCGTCCACGAGACAGTGGAATCACTCGAAGAAGGATTGAGAAATAATCATCCCGATATTGCCCCGAGCATGATATATGCTTATGCGGCAGTTAAGATGGGCATACCGTATGCTAATGGAGCTCCTAACTTATCATGTGATGTGCCAGCGATGGTCGAATTATCACATCAGACGGGTACGCCTATAGCGGGTAAGGATTTCAAGACAGGTCAGACGCTAATGAAGACTGTGTTGGCGCCGGGATTAAAAGCTAGATACCTTGGGATTGATGGTTGGTTCTCTACTAATATATTAGGTAATAGAGATGGGGCAGTCCTCGATGATCCTGATAACTTTAAGACTAAGGAGGTTTCAAAACTTGGAGTGCTTGAGCAGATCCTCGAACCAGATCTTCACAAGGAGTTGTATGGGAATATGTACCATAAGGTGAGGATCAACTACTATCCGCCACGTGGTGATAATAAAGAAGGCTGGGATAACATAGACATTAAGGGTTGGCTCGGATATCCGATGCAGATTAAGGTGGATTTCCTATGTCGTGATTCGATCTTAGCGGCACCATTAGTCTTGGATTTAGCAATACTCTTAGATCTTGCGAAGAGATCAGAAATGAAGGGTATACAGGAGTGGTTATCATTCTATCTCAAGTCTCCACAGACAAAAGAAGGATTATACCCGCAGCACGATCTATTTAAGCAATTTGAGAAGCTTAAGAATACGATTAGACATATTGCAGGAGAAGATATCATAACACACTTGGGATTAGACTATTACGAAGAGTAGATAGATCAATCTATGTTGAGGGCTCTTCTTAGGAGTCTTTTTGAGAATAGACTCTTTAATATGAAAAGACTAGCCGTGGCAATATCCTCAGGATTTGGCGCAGGTTTTATAAAGCCTGGTCCGGGCACATGGGGTACTGCCGTGGCTTTTTTAATTAGTTCGCTGATATTCATCAGTGGTGTTACCGATAGCCTTTGTATTCCTATAATTCTTGCACTTTTCTTCTATGCGATGGGATTGTGGAGCATCGGTATCCTAGAAAACGACTGGGAAGACGATGATCAGCGAATCGTAGTAGATGAAATGATTGGATATTGGATTACCATTATCTTCATCCCTGTCAGTTGGACATCCTTAATACTGGCATTTTTTCTTTTTAGACTATTTGATATTGTTAAACCTTTTGGAATTAAACGCTTTGATGAGATCAAAACCAATTGGGCCGTGTTAATAGATGATGTAGTGGCAGGTGTATATGCCAACATAGCATTAAGGATTATACTATTATTGATAGCATGGGAGCAGTGATAGAGACTAAGTCAACAACTTTTAAGGTTCCACTTGTTACCTCATTCTTGAGGTATAACGCTAGCGCTTATACAGCAACTTTATTCGACTACATTACATTTTTGGTATTAAGGTCTGAATATGTAGGCATCTATTATCCCGTTGCCAAGTTTATTGGCGGTTGTGTAGGGGCGACAGTAGCATTCTTGTTAGGCCGTAATTGGACCTTTAATAATAAGGATGTCGTTGTTACCAAGCAAAGCCTAAGATTTGCTGCTGTAGTAGGGGGGTCTATTCTTCTAAATACCGCTGGAACCTATCTGGTAACAGAGGGGTTACATATAGATGAAAAATACTCTGCGATTATTGTAGCTATATTCGTAGGTGCATGTTATAATTTTCCAATGCAACGATATTTTGTTTTCAGGTAGAGATGGGGCGTAATAAGAGGAATATATTATTCATTGTTAATCCCTTTGCGGGGTATTATTCTAAGGATAGAATACCAGCTCTTATTGATCAATTTGTGCCTGCTACCCATTTTGATACTCAAGTGGTGTTTACGGAGTACGCTGGTCATGCCAGCGAGATTGCACGCAGCGCCAAAGGACAGAATTTCGATGCAGTGGTTGCAGTGGGCGGCGATGGAACTCTCAATGAAGTGGCATCTGCCTTAGTATATTCTGATATACCTCTGGGCATCGTCCCAGGAGGTTCTGGCAATGGATTATCGATGCACCTAGGTATAGGACGGAGTAAAAAAAGAGCCTTACATAGAATCGCCCAATTCAAGACTAAGTATATTGATAGTGGAGAGGTTAACGACCGCTTCTTCATCAATATGGCAGGAGTAGGTATGGACGGCCTCGTTGCCTACAAGACTAAGCAAAGCTCTAAACGTGGCTTCTCTAATTACTTCAAAGGGGCGATCATGGAAAGTGTTAAGTATAAGAACTGCCATTATAAGGTAGAGGTCGACGGAAAGGAGTATGATGGGAAGTTCCTATCAGTTAATGTGGCTAATGGATCTATGTTTGGTTATCATTTTACCGTTGCTCCAAATGCCGATGAAAGCGACGGATTGATGAACACAATGTTGATTCACGACGCTCATAAGATGGATTACTTTGGCAATGCTTGGCGCTTTTTTGCCAAGCGAATCCATAAAAGTCATTTTGCAAGTACAGAGGTGACTACATCGGTTAAGATCACAGCATATGAAGACTCTTATATGCATATTGATGGTGAGGGCTATCCTATTGAAGCAGGAGAGCTGGAATTTAAAATTATGCCGGCCTCACTTAAGGTGATTTGCTAATTAAGTCTTTTGACGTCAGTATGACTTAGCATTAACAACTTATTAATCAATATTTCATTTCTCCTCTATTAGGTCATGTTATCTTTGCGCCGCTATATGGGACGACTTATTGCAATTTTTCTTCTCTTTGGATTCTTGTCGATGTCTGGGCAGACGGATGGAAGCAAATATGTCTTCGTTAAGAAAATTTCGGATCAGATTGAGCTAGATGGGAAGTTGGAGGAGTCATTCTGGTCGGAGTTGAACCCCGCCTCGCAGTTCATCCAATATTTCCCAAACGATACTACTCCAGCGACCAGCCAAACCGAGATTTATATGGTGTACGACAAAGAGTTTCTCTTCGTCGGAGTCAAGTGTTATGGCCTCGGAGATGATTGGCGGGTTAATACCTTAAGGCGAGACTACCGTGCTGGAGGAAACGACAATATCACATTGGTTTTTGATAGCTTTCAGGATGAGACCAACGCCTATTTTTTTGGGATTAATCCAGAAGGCGTGATTAGAGAAGGAGTAATCACCAGAGGTGGGAACAGCTTTGCCAACTTCGACGAGTCTTGGGATAATAAGTGGTGGGGCGAAGCCCATATCCATGATGGGTATTACACCGCTGAGATGAAGATTCCATTTGGAGCATTGCGCTTTTCAGAAGGGAGCAAACAATGGAAGTTAGGAGCCTACAGATTTGATACTCAAGCTAATGAATGGACGACATGGACGGGCATACCTAATAACTTACCACTAGTAAGTCTCGCCAAAAATGGCGTGATGGAGTGGGAAGAACCGATCTATTCTAAGCGGAAGAATTTTTCCGTGATCCCATTTGTAGCATCAACATATAGTAAGGATTTTGAGAATGGTACTCCGACTGAATTCAGTCCGAGCATCGGAGGCGACGCCAAGATTGGAATTACCTCTGGCCTGAATCTGGATTTAACCGTCAATCCAGATTTTTCTCAAGTAGAAGTAGATCGACAGATTACAGACTTGTCAAGATTCGAAATATTTTTCCCAGAGCGCAGACAGTTTTTCCTCGAGAATGCTGATCTCTTTGGAGAGTTTGGCTTTAATAATATCAATCCATTCTTCTCACGTCGCATTGGAGTTGGTTCCAATGATAATGGTGAAACCGTACAGAATAGAATATATGGCGGCGCAAGGCTAAGCGGTAAACTTAATGATAAAACACGCATTGGCCTGCTCAATGTGCAGACCGCTAATGATCTATCAAACGGCATCAGCGGAGCAAATTTTTCGGTACTGGCATTACAGCAACAAGTATTGGAGCGATCGAACATTAGCTTCATTGGAGTGAATAAGTTGGTGTCTGCTAGAAATGCTGAAGAACTCGGTCAGAATAGATTTAATAGAGTTTTTGGAGTAGATTTTAACTATGCCAATGAGGCAAATACCCTATTTGGCAAGACCTTCGCCCATGCATCCTTTACACCAGATCAGACTTCTACACCTATATCACATGGTGCAGAACTTGAGTACTCGACAAGAGGATTTGGTATAAGCTGGAGGCATGAGGTTGTAGATGAAGATTTTAATGCCGAAGTAGGATTTATCCGCCGCAGGAATTATTCAAGTATAAGTCCGAGCACCAGATTAACTTTTTATCCGCGCAATGACGTTATCAACCAGTATGAATTTGAATTAGCAACAGAGTTCATTTGGCAGCCTGAATTGGGCCTGACAGATAGGTCCATAAACTTTGAGCTTAATGCTCAATTACCTAATACGGCAAGGATCGCTCTTGGAATTTCTAATACGTATATATTTCTATTTAATGATTTTGACCCGACTGGTACTGAGTCGTTGGCATTACCTGCTGGCACAGAGTATGACTATATCAATTTCTTTAGTAGTATCAGGAGTGATGGGCGCAAGGACTTACAAGCGAGCCTTAGGACCTTTATCGGGGGATATTTCAATGGTTCAAGATATGGATTCAGTGGTGATGTGACTTGGCGTCGTATACCTAAGGCCTCAGTAGCTGTTAACTACAATTATAACCTTTTTGATGTGCCACACTTAGATGGTACACGAAATACCTTTCTCATAGGGCCGAGGATAGATTATACTTTTTCAAAGGAGCTGTTTTTCACTACCTTCTTACAGTATAATACTCAATCTCAGAATACTAATATCAATTCAAGATTGCAATGGAGGTTCGCTCCAGTGTCAGACTTGTTTCTGGTCTATACAGACAACTATTTTACTGGTAATCCGGGTGATCCGAGTGATCGTTTTACTTTTGATATCAGAAACAGGTCAATTGTACTTAAGGTGACTTACTGGCTCAACAGTTGATGCCAGAGTATGTTTTAAAGTTGCAAAAGAGTCTTTTATCCTAAAAACGCTATGTGTTTATCTAATAAATATGAATCTCTTCTGCCATCATATTATATAGCGATAATAATTCAATGCAATCTGTAACTATTTGATAGCCATTGGAGTTTTTAGCATAACATTCACACTATGAAAAAATATCTACTTATTACCGTTCTATCGCTTTTCGCAACTGTATTATCTGCCCAGTTTGGAGGCTTTGGCGGAGGTGGAGGCCCCAAGATTAAGGGTAAGATTACAGGCTCAGTGGTAGATTCGCTTACTGGTCAAGCTGTTGGATTTGCTACGGTATCACTCAGGCGCAGCGGCAAAGAAAAGATCATAAATGGTGTCTTGAGCGAAGATGATGGGGGCTTTAATTTTACCGAGATCACTCCAGGCAAATATGACATAGAGATTTCATTTCTTGGTTATACAACTAAGATTATTCGCGAGATAGAAACAACTAAAAAGAAACCAGATTATAGCATCGGTGCGATACAATTGGAATCAACAGATTATGTCCTCGATGAAGTACAAATTACGGAGAAGCGTGCCCTCTTCGAGAATAAGATTGACCGTATTGTATTCAATGCGGAGGATGATAGTTCAGTCGCTGGTGGCGATGCTACAGATGTTCTGCGCAAAGTGCCAAATCTGTCAGTAGACCCAGAAGGTAATGTGTCTATACGCGGCTCTCAAAACGTTCGAATCCTCATTAATGGAAAGCCATCAGGGATGTTTTCTTCCAATGTTGCAGATGCGCTTAAGCTCTTTCCTGCGGATCAAATTAAGCGAGTTGAAGTGATCACCTCACCAGGGGCAAAATATGATGGTGAAGGTAGTGCGGGTATAATTAATATCGTTACCCAGAAAGGTAGTGTTGAGGGAGTTGCAGGATCATTCAATGGTGCTGTAGGTAACCGACAGAGCAATGTATCAGGCAATCTCAATGTAGGAAAAGGGCGATTCGGCTCGACCATAAGTGGATCAGTGTTTTATTCACACCCAGTAGATGGATCTTTTGAGTTAAATCGTGTTACAAACGTTGGGGGTGTTGAGACGACGCTCAATCAGTCTGGTCTGCAGAATACGTCACGATTGGGATTCAATAGTACAGCCAGTGCTTTTTATGATTTTAATGCTTATAACGCTATCAATAGCTCTTTCACACTTAGGGGATTTGGATTTGACACCGATGGCAACTTTGAAGGATCTCAGCGAGATGCTACTGGGGCGACACTATTTACATTTGACAACGCTAATGTAGGAGATAACTTGTTTAGCGGCTTCGATTGGAATATCGACTATACTAAGAAATTTGAAGAAGACGAAGATCGAGAACTAGTAATTGCTTATCAACTATCCAAGGGAGATCAGGACACTGAAAACGATATTACTAGTACGGGCTCTTTTGCTGAGTTTGATAGAATTCAAAACATCTTTAATGATGGAGACAACTGGGAAAACACTATACAGGTAGATTATACTCACCCATTACCTAAGTCACTAAAGTTAGAAACGGGAGCTAAGACGGTGCTAAGAGATATAACAAGTGACTCGAGATTTTCAGATATTATCAATGGGGAGGCTGTGCTCGATGTGAATCAATCCAATGTGTTCAGATATGATCAAAATGTATTTGCTGGATATGGTCAGTTGAGCTATGCAATCGGCAAGTTTAATTTTATCACAGGTGTCCGATATGAGCGCACAGAGATTGGAGGAGCATTTAATGATAATTCAGGATTTGATTTCACCAATTCATATGATAATTGGCTACCAAATTTTACTATAAGCAGACCGCTTAAGAATTTCAGAAATCTCAAGGTGAGTTACAGTAGGAGGATACAACGTCCTACTCTCCGTAATGTTAACCCATTCTTTAATAACTCTAATATTACGAACATACAGGTGGGCAATCCATTGCTTGATCCTGAGATCACTGATCAGATCGAGCTTTCCTATAACACCAGGATTGCAGGCTTCAATATATTTGGATCAGCCTATTACCGGAGATCAGATGATATAATAGAGGATATATTAGAGATCAATAACATTACTACCTCTACTGGTGAATTAGTAGAGCTTTCTGTAAATACATTTGACAATGTGGGCACCAATAATTCGTATGGTATTAATCTATTTGTTAACAAATCCATAAACAAACTCAACATTAGATTTGGAGGCGACTTTTTTACCTATGATGGCTCAGGAATCATTAATGGAGAGGAACTAACTAATCAAGATGTACAGTATAGATTCTTTGGTAGTGGAGAGTATAGTTTTAGCGGAACGGTTAAGGCTGACTTCTTTAGTTTCTTGCAATCTGAGCAACCCACGTTACAGGGCAATACTCCAGCGTTCTCTATAGTTGGGGTAGGTCTTCGTAAGGATTTAGGCCCTTGGAGTATAGGTGTAAGGGTCATAAATCCTTTCAAGGATGACCTCGCTTTTAATACCACTCAGCAGACACCGACTTTTTCACAAGTATCTGGGTTTACGATTCCGTTTAGATCCTTTGGTGTGAATGTCAGATATAAATTTGGCAAGGTTGATTTCCGCCAGAGACAGAGCAAAATCAAGAATACAGATCAAGAATCTGATGAAGGTCAAGGTGGTCAAGGTGGCGGCGGCCGAAGCGGCGGAATAGGGGGTTAATTCTAAAATAAGTGTTAATAATGTAGCGTTTAGGACACTTTAAACGTATCTTATAATACACAACCGCTACCTATGAAGTATTTGATCAGCCTTTTCTTTCTATCTGGACTATTACTCACGAGCTGTAGTCTCGATCAATGTGATCAGACGATCACCTATACTAAGTTTTCGGCAATCTATGGTGACTTAGCGTCAATGCGAGTGGATGACTTAGTCGAGTCTGCAAAGACAATCGAGCAGCCCGGTAAAATCTATGTTAGCGAAGAACTCTTGATAATAGGCGATAGAGGGACAGGTATACATATCATTGATAATACAGATCCATCTAATCCGTCACCAGTAAGCTTCTTGAATGTGCCAGGTAGTACTCAACTCTATGTTGAGGGGGACTACATCTATAGCAATGCATATTACGACATGATCAAGATCGATATATCTGATATGAATAATATTCGGGTTGCCGATCGTATGGTGGAAGCTTTTCCGATTGATCAGAGAAATATTGATAATCAACCGTTGATCGGATTTGATGTTGAAAGAGTTACTGAGCAATCTAATTGTGATGATCAACTCTTTGATGGAGGCACATTTTTCTTCGATGATAGGGATGTCTTGTTAGATGAGTCTGCCATCCCTACATCGTTCATATCAAATGGAACCACGATTGGTACCGCCAATAGAATAGCTACCGTAGATGAGTCAATGTTTATCATTAATCGTGCACAGATTTTTAGTTTCGATATCTCCGATGATCAGATATCGCAGCATAGCGCATATAGATTTACTGAGAATATAGGATGGCAGATGGAGACAATCTTCGCTCAAGAAGATCTATTGTATATCGGTAGTCAGAACGGGATGTCAATACATAGACTTACCGCATCTGCTATACGATGGGAAGGTGAGTACTTTCACGCCACTGGATGTGATCCAGTTCTCCCAATAGATGATGGCATAGCTTATCTGACTCTTCGTAGCGGAGATGAGTGTCCTGGAGATATCAATAGTTTAAATGTGCTCGATATCAGCAATTCGAGGAATCCATTTCTAATTCAAGAGATTGAGATGACGAGCCCATTTGGATTGTCACTAATTGGAGATATTCTATATGTTGGCGAAGGAAATAATGGACTACGAACATTTGATGCGAGTAATAGATCGGCGCTGAGTGAGATTTCACATAATCGCGATATCAGCGCCTATGATATCATTGCTCATCCTACTAGAACAGATGTTGTGCTCTTGGCCTCTGAGCAGGGACTAGTGCAATATGGTGTTGATGGTGATCAATTCAATGCCCTTAGTGAGATTCTATTTTGATCTATATCTTATATAGGCTCTTTGTAATACTTCTTTTTGCTGCAACGACTTCGGCGCTCCTTGGGCAGACCCAAGAAGATCAGCCGCCACAAATTGTAGAATTAAAGGATGGAAGCCGATTGCTAGGAACTGTCATAGAGGATAACGACTATGCTATTACCATAACCATCCTAACCGGAGATACACTCGAGATAGGCTATAAGTATATATCCAAGGTTGGTCCTATAGATGATTATAGGGTTGTGCGAAGAGGTGCCGTAGATAAACCCAAAATACCCTCAAAAACTTTTATCGACAAAGATTTATTAAAAGTGCTATCTGTTGGATTTTCTTTTGGTGATGGAGGAGATGGTGGGCTGATTGCTTCTTTTGATGTCATCAAGATGCTTAATGACAGATTGGGATTCGGCGGGGGCTTATCCTTTGTTACGCACCAGAGATTTATCGGATTTACTAGAGTTGACATGAGCTATCTCCCATTGCATGCGACATCACGCTATATCCTTGCAGAATCTAAGTCTATGAAGCCATTTGTACAGCTTGATTTGGGGTATGGCATTGGCATTGAGACAGATCGATTTGACTTTAATTCGGAGTATAATTTTAATAGCGGACTCTATGGTCAGTTTCAATTAGGTGCGACCATTGCGAATCGCCAAGATTACAATATCCAGCTATCCTTAAATCTCGTTTATCAGAAGACTAGTGGGACCATCAGAGGCTTCGATTTCAATTTCAACGATCAATTTGAGTCCAATTTTGATTTGACCTTGATTCGCCCAGGTTTTACTGTCGCAGTGGTATTCTGACACTAGCTACATGAATAATGTGCAATAAAAAAAGCTGGTCTTGATATCAGAAGACCAGCTTTTGCAAATTAAAATTCTCATGAACATTAAGTCCTTCCCCAGGCCATCTGTGCCTTTACTCGTGGGGAACTCAAAAAATTAATAACCAAAAATATAAACTCAATAACTCGTTAGCTTTTAAGGAATATGTTCTCTCGATGCTTGCTGCCTCATAGCGTATATGTTTGTTAATAGAAAGCTGAAGATTCAATTTGTCCAACTCCCTATTAACAAATCATAATTCCCATGAACATATTCGAATCAATCGGCGTAAGGCTCTTTAGCTAACTATGTGATTAATTCATACTACAAGTATCGGCAAGAAAAAGGCTCATTCCAAAGACAAAAAATCAATAATGTTCTTTATGTAGAAATATTTATTAATTATAATAATCTGATTTTCAGATTGTTGAAATATGATTTGATATCATATTGTTATCAGGTCGATAAAATGCGTGAGAGAGAAGAGGGAAAAAAGCTGGTCTTGATATCAGAAGACCAGCTTTTGCAAATTAAAATTCCCATGAACATTAAGTCCTTCCCCAGGCATTTATGCGCCTTACTCGCGGGGAACTCAAAAAATTAATAACCAAAAAATATAAACTCAATAACTCGTTAGCTTATAAAGAATATGCTCTCTCAATGCTTGCTGCCTCATAGCGTATATGTTTGTTAATAGAAAGCTGAAGGTTCAATTTGTCCAACTCCCTATTAACAAATCATAATTCCCATGAACATATTCGAATCAATCGACGCAAGACTCTTTAGCTCACTATATGATTAATTCATACTACAAGTATCGGCAAGTAAAAGGCATGTTCCAAAGACAAAAAATCAATAATGTTCTAATATTAAAGATTATTTATACAGTATAATATGCTGTATATCAAATGTTAATGACAACATTAGTTTAAAAAATGTTATCTATTAATTAGAAAGGACTCTGAAATTTTGGATTATTTATGAAATCCGTGTCTTCAAGAGTAAGCAGAAAGGCCATCAAGGCCTCCTTATCAGAAGGAGTGATCTCAAGAGGACGTAGAACTGCGCCAATGTTGTCAGCAATGTTTCCACCACTGCTATAGTGATCAATAACTGCATCCATGTCGACAAGGCTGCCATCGTGCATGAATGGTGCAGAAAAGAATATATTTCTTAATGTCGGCACTCTAAAGGTGCCATTGTCGAAAGTAATTCCAGTGATTGCACCTCTACCTAAATCAGCAAAAGAATTAAGATCTGGAGTCACCTGTAGACCATTGTTGATAAACTCATTAGTGGTAAATAATGGTGCGTTGTGACAATGGCCGCACTCAAGATGTACACTGACATCAGGATCGATATCAAAAAAGATATTGTGTCCTCGTAATTCCTCATCTGTGAATACCGCTTGACCAGAAATTACTCGATCGTACTTGGAGTTGCCACTACTTACTAAACTGCGTTCGAATTGAGCGATCGCTTTAGTGGCAAGGTCCTGATTAATCTCATTGAAGTCCTCAATGCCAAATGCTTCCCTAAACATGATAGGATAGCTCGCATGCCTCTGGAGTTTAGCTTCGACATTAGGCCAAGTGTCATTTAACTCGATAGGGTCCTCAACAGGGAGTTCTGCTTGCTGCTCTAGCGTCATAACCTCCCCATCCCAAAATAGTCCAGTATTCACGAATCCAACATTGAGTAAGGTCATAGAGCTGCGACTAGTGCGCTCACCATCAATCCCTATACTTAGAGCCAGATTATCTGTAAAGTTACCTTGTGGCAGATGGCAAGAGGAGCAGGAGATTGTCGAATCTCGTGAGAGGATTGGATCGTAAAATAAATGACGGCCTAATTCGACCCCTGCAACTGTCATGGGATTATCCTCAGGAATAATCATCTGTGGAAAGTGATCAGGTAGATCAAACTCGTAGGGTTCTGGAGCAAATGGTACAGTGCTAAGATCAATACGCTGTGAGAGTGTTGGATTTTCTTCACCGCAACACATGAAGCCTGCTGAGAGCAGGAACATACCGTATATAGCCAGTCTCATCACGCTATAATAACACACTAGCCTTTTTATTTGTTATACGGATTGGCGTGACTCTTTAATGATGTCGTCCATTATACCTTGAATAGTGGTCTTGACCTGAGATGAAAAATCTTTTTCCATGATCCAATGGAAGTAGTTTCGATCCTTCTTGATCACATCTTTTACTCTGTGGTTCATATACTTGCCAAAGTTGAAGATCACATCTCCATTTTCAGTTTTTTTCAATCTATTGGTGAAATCCACATGCCTCTTGTCAGAAGTGAAGTCATAGATGGCCTGCATATCATTTTTGATAGGCTCCTTGGTAATAAAGCCATCGCCATCTTCATGATCTACTCCTTTGTACCTTATTATCTGCCCTTGCAGCACTTCTACTGTTGCTCTTACATCTGCGAGAGCGTCATGGGCATCAATAAGCTCTTTATCACAATAATACTTAAGTGCTGCTCGTAGGGTACGTGGCTCCATACGATAGAATATCTTCTGTACATCAATAGATTTTCTTTCTGTCATATCGAGTGTCAATCCAGATCTATATAATTCCTCCAGAAGCATAGGTACGTCGAATCGATCTGAATTATACCCAGCTAAATCAGCATCTGCAATGAAGTCGTAAATCTGTTGGGCAACATCCCTGAAGTGAGGTTTGTCGGCAATCATGTCCTGGCTGATCCCATGTACATCTTGAGATTCTTTTGGAATAGGGATACCTGGATTAATCATTCGCTCAAGCTCCTGAGGAGGATTACCATCAGCATAATACTTGATAAGAGCAATCTGTACTATTCGATCTTGCAGGATATTCAGGCCCGTAGACTCGATATCAAAAAAGACAATGTCTTTATTAAGATGAAACCCTGAAGCCGAATCAGTTTGGCTTGACGTACTGAATAAATCCATTACTATAGTTTTTTTGTATCGATCCGTCCTCGGATCCTGTGAAGAAGCATGCTTCGACATCTGACAAAGATGCTATTAAATCTTTAGCTTTTGTATATCCCATGACCATGCAGGCTGTCGCAAGGGCATCAGCTGTCATGCAGTCCTGAGCTATCACACTTACAGCCAGAAGTTCATTGACTTCAGGATAGCCAGTTTTAGGATTTATAGTGTGACCATACTTGGCACCGTCGACTTCGAAATAATTGCGGTAGTTTCCAGAACTTGCTAAGCCTCTATCACTCAATGAGAGATATTCGATTAGATCTGTCAATGCTGCATCAGAAGATGGCGTATTGATGCCTATTACCCACTTCTTGCCATGGCTATTCTTGCCATGAGTGAGTACCTCTCCGCCGATCTCGATAAAGTAGTCTTTAACCCCTTTATGCTTGAGGAGGTCTCCTATCTGATCTACGCCATAACCTTTGGCTATAGCACTAAAATCCAGTTGCCCAACAAACGGCTTTATAACCAATTCAGAATTAAGTGATTTACGGTAACTGAACTTATCAAGGCCTACCATGTCCATCATAGAATCGATGGCGATAGAATCGACCTTTGTTACCGCTTTTTTAGGAGAGTACCCAAAGCCCCAATAGTTGACCAGAGGCATCACTGTAGGATCGAAGTACCCCTCGGTAATCTCATATAAATCAGCTGATGCATCAAGGTTGTTGGCGAAATGATTTTGATCAACAGAAATGGCGAACGTGCCATCATCTTGATTGAATCTTGAGATAACCGAGGTCTCTATATATGTGCTTACCTCGTCATTTATCTCAATCAGCAACTGGTCTATCAAGCCTCTGACTTCTGCCAGCGGCAGATGAGAGTTGAGCGTAACATTGTAGTAAGTGCCCATTGTCTTTCCTGACACCTTATTATAGTGAGAGACAGAAGGAGATGTTTCCTTGCATCCCAATGTTAGCCACAGGAGTACAGATACTATTCCAATCGTTCTGACTCCTATGTTCATACTATGTTTGTGCTTTTTTGGCCTGTTCTTTTGCATTGTGAAGCTGTACAGGGGCATTTCCTTTACGCAGCTTCATATTAAGGAATTCCACTACTAGAGAGAATGCTATAGCGAAGTACAGATATCCTTTAGGTACTGCGCCAATCTCCGAATCAAATATGGTAAGGTGAGCCAAGTGACCACCTTCGATGATGAGCATGAACCCTATCAATATTAAAAATGCCAAGCCTAACATCTGTATAGTTGGGTGCGTGTTGACAAACTCCCCAACAGGATTGGCGAATGCCAACATGATCCCGACTGACAAAACCACAGAAATTACCATAATAACTAAAGCGCCATAGAGGCCATTAGTCATACCTACTGCTGTGAGGATACTGTCAAAACTGAATACAATATTTATCAGTGTAATTTGAATGATAGCATTGGTCATTGTCGTGCCACCTTTCTTTCCATCACCTGCGTCATTATCATCTTCCTCTAGCTTGTGATGGATCTCGGAGACACTCTTATATAAGAGAAATATCCCGCCTAATATCAGGATGAAGCTCTGTCCCGAGAAGCCTGCGTGGAGCCAACCCCAATCTAGACTCAACCATGGCTCTTGCATCGATATCAACCATGAAATGCCAAATAATAAGGCAATACGTAAGAACATTGCTAAAAAGAGACCGATGTTAGTCGCTTTTTTGCGGAGTTCCTTGGGCAATTTATCTGCCGCAAGGGTGATGAAAATTATATTGTCAACCCCAAGGATGATCTCTAAAAACGTCAAAGTTAATAGACTCATCCATACGCCAGAACTGCCCCAGTCAGGCATGTCAAAAAGTAAAGTGTAGATCATCATATGTCTTAGCTATTGAAGCTCTTCTTGTTGTTCTTGATGAAACCCAAAACCTATTCTATTTTGACCCTGAGCCCCAGGTTGGTCATCATCGTAGTTTTCCCAATCAATTAATTCCTTGAAGAACTCGTCAAAATTACCCAAAATCAGCTGTTCGTTAAACTCTTCAGGTCTATATATACCTAGCATTTTAGGCGGTTTGGGTTGCATCAAGCCTTCGATGAGAGGATAGGTGATCCATGCCTGAACTTTACCATTGAACAGTTGGCTATACATCAATGACCCCTTATCTTTGATGATATTTCGCTTGGTGATGTCATCAACATTTTCGGCAATACCACTTACAGCTTTACCTAGCGATATCGTTATTGACTCAAGATTCTCAAATCTTTCTTCGATATCAATCGATGCAGATATGCCGGTATGCTCCAATATTTCTTCCGCTGTCTTAACGATTTCATCTTTAAGAGTGCCGTACCATGCATTGCGATAATCGATCACATGCTTAAGCATGGCAGAATATTTTGCCGCTCGCTCTTTAATTGCTGTAAATTTTTCCATTCCTATTTATTCATCTTGTGTTTGTGCATTAATCTCAATCCATTCATGGTGAGATTTCTATCTATTTTATGAAAAAGGTCTCCTAGTGGTTCCATCACAAAGGATAACCCCCCAGTTGCTAAGGTTATGTAGTGATCGCCAACTTCGGACCTGATTTTACTTATAAGTTCTTTGGCCATACCCACATATCCCCATAGGATGCCTGCTTGGATGGCATGTGTCGTATTCTGTCCAAGCACAGAGGCTGGGAGCTCAAGTGGGATTTCTGGTAGTTGAGCTGTATTGCTGGATAGTGCTTTCATCGCTGTTTTAATACCAGGTGCAATCGCAACACCTTGCACAAATCCTTCTCCACTGACAGTCGTAAATGTAAGAGCGGTTCCAAAATCGGCAACTATGCAATCACGCTTATAGGTATGGTATGCAGAGTAGGCGTTAGCAACCAGATCAGTGCCGATCTCATAAGGTCGAGGAACTTTAAAGTCTAAGTCCTCGTACAATTGCGGCCCTACCGTTATCACCTCCACCTCAAAGAGATCTGCCAATAGCTGTTGGAATAATTCTCTCAGATTGGGAACCACTGTGCTTAAGATGGAACCATTGATATCCTCTATGTTCACTCCTTTTTCCAAAATTTCGGTCCTCAACTTCATGTCATAAAACTGACTTGCCGAGCTATCCTTAATAGTAGGAATGCGCCATATATCGGTACATATATCACCTTCATAAAACCCCAGCACAACATTGGAGTTACCGATATCGACGACGATTATCATGAATTGACAGCTTTTTTTAGACTCCAAAAGGATTTCCAACCTTCTGCTGTGGTAGGGACTTCTTGATCGCTATTTTCTTTAACTATTTTAAACAAGGTTTTCCAGTGGAATGAAATATCTCTAACGATCTGAGACCATGATAGTTTAGGGTCATAGATATGTATTGGCTCAGCCTTAGCACCGTTTATCTCAAGTAACTTAAAGTTTCCCTGCTTTATATCTTCGATGGAGTCCGCTTTTAAATCAAGTCTGCCAAAATTCAAGCCATCGAATTCGGAGAAAAAATCGTCTATTGCCTGATGAAGAGCATCATCAATTTGTTCTGCACGATCATAGAATTTAGAACCTCTGGCATAGTTGCCCACATGATCGATGACCAACTTTTCCTGATCGGCTAGAATTACAGTTCCTTGGGCTTCATATTTTTTATAAACAAGCTCTTTCTTAAGAAATGGATTGTCCAAATCTCCAACCAACTCATTGATAGACTTCTGTCCATCACCGATGATAAATGGCATTACTTTTTCAACAAATGATGAAATACCATAGCCTCGATTATCTTTAAGCCTATAGCACATGATTGAGTACTCTGAACTATGGGCCATAAACTCCTGTATCAGCATCTCTCGATTGCCAAATTGAGATTGAATTTCTAATAGTTCTCCCACTTGATCGATGCGTCGAACCATAAACCCTTTAAACCCGACATTGGGCTTTACAATCAGTGGAAATGATATCTGAGCAAGTCTTAACTCTTTTTCTAAATCATCATGTTGCGTTACTACTATCGTGTTGGGTAGATACTTCTCTTGAGTAAGATCATATATGGCCGTTTTAGTATCGTCAAGCATGCCACCTAAGTGCAATGCAGGATTAGCTGCAGAAAAAAATGTAAGTGATCTGAAATACACTGAATAGCCGATCCAATAGATCAGAGATTGATACTTGTACAATGTCGAGACCCAATATCCTCTGTCAGACCATTTCACAGTTTGGTTAGCTTCATTTGTAGCAATAAAGCTAACTAAAATCACAGATATGAATCTTTAGAGTAGCCTGCTTAGTTCTTTGAAAAACTGATTTATTTGATATCACAAAAAAGTAGCGATTCTCCATTCAGATATCCCTCCAAGACATCTCCTCGAGAGATGGGTCCGACCCCTTCTGGAGTGCCGGTATAGATGAGATCACCCTTTTGCAGGGTAAACCGATGAGATATATAGCTTACTAAGGCTTCAACATCGAATATCATATCCTTGGTTTCGCTGTTCTGAACCTGCTCACCATTCTTTCTTAAGTCGAATTGAATTTGCGCAAAAGAGCCTTTGTCGATCGGCTTCCACTTGCCTATGGCAGCGGAATAATCGAAGCTTTTAGCAATCTCCCATGGATGACCTTTTTCTTTGCATTGCGCTTGGATGTCACGAGCGGTAAAGTCTATTCCCAGCGATACTTCGCCAATATGGCTCCATACATTAGGTGTTGAGATGCGTTTCCCTTGTTCCCTTATCTTAACTACAACTTCAAGTTCATAATGCACATTATCAGAAAAATCAGGATAATAAAATGACTGTCCATATGGCAACAGCGCAGTAGTCGGTTTCATAAATACCATCGGTACCGATGGTAAGGGACTATTCATTTCTTTGGCGTGCTTGGCGTAGTTTCTGCCGATACAAAAGATTTTCATGATTCGATTTTTGATGTTCTGAACATAACAAATTAACAGAATTCCATATGGATTGGCACCAAACAACAATTGTATTTTTGACGTTACTATTAAGTCAAAAAAGAACACATAATGTCTCTTACAAAGAAATATCTTAAGTCTAAGAAGGCTTATAAAGTAAACTTTAGCCTGCCGAAGACTACAGAAGGCGAAGATATCAGAGTGCTTGGACAGTTCAATAATTGGGACTGGGACGCTGCGCCAAGCATGAAAAAATCGAAAGACGGTTATACAGTTGACGTCATGCTCAAACCTGGAAAGGTTTATGAGTTTAGATATTGCGTCGACAAGGATACTTGGATCAACGATGGTCGTGCAGATTCATATAAACATGTATCATGTTTTTGTATAGATAACTGCGTAGTTGATCTACTCAATATCGTTGAGGAAGTGCCTGCAAAAAAGGTAACAGCCAAGAAGTCTGCCGCTACAAAGGTAGCTACCAAAAAACCTTTGGCTAAGAAAGCAACGATAAAAAAGAATCAATCCAAAAAAGTTAATCTTACTGCTATCGAAGGTGTAGGGCCCAAGATTGCTGGTTTGCTTGTTGACGCTGGGTTGGCAACATTTGAAGCTGTTGCAAAGACTAAACCCGCTGCTATCAAGAAAATACTCTTAGCTGCAGGCAAGCGATATACCATGCATGATCCATCCACGTGGCCTAAGCAGGCTAAGCTATTAGCTGCTGGAAAAATCGAATTATTGAAGAAACTACAAGATGAACTCAAAGGGGGCAGGAAGGCCAAATAGGCCAACGAGCACCTTAAAATTTGACGTTGAGGAGTCCAACTAAATCTTTTACTTCAGATAGTGTCTGTTGAGCTCTCTTGCGAATAAGCTCAGACGACTGTTTTACCTGATATTTTAATTCTCGCTTATTGTCTTTCAGTGCTGCCTTGTGTTCGATAAATTGTGAACTCATCCTAACGAGGCTATCGGCAACGACTTCTTTCAGCTCCGAGTATTTGAGAGTCCCCGATTCAAAGTCGCTCATCAAGCCATCAAATTGACCATCTGGATCGCCCGAAGCTCTCAACAGAGTGAATAGATTGTCCACGCCTTCACTCATCTGACCTGCAACTGGTTCTCCTGTATCTGTTACAGCAGATTTAATTTGCTTACGGAGTCTGGATTCTTCAGCAAATACACTTATCCAATGCTTATCTCCTGCGCTCTTGCTCATCTTGCGAGATGGATCTGCCGTAGATCTGATCTTAGGCGTCTCTGTAAATAGCGTATCTGGCAGCACAAAATATTCCTTGCCAACTCCATTGTTGAAGCGCTGGGCAATATCTCTTGTCAGCTCCAGGTGCTGCTCTTGGTCTTTTCCGACCGGGACGAAATCTGCTTTATATATTAGGATGTCTGCAGCCTGTAATACTGGATAGTCCAATAATCCTGCAGAAATGAAACTCTCTTTATTAGCTTCTGAAGTTTTCTGACTCTTGTCTTTGAACTGTGTCATCCGAGTAAGCTGACCATAGGAACAATAGCAATTGAATATCCAGCTGAGCTCGGCATGCTCAGGTATCAGTGACTGAATGAATAGATTTTCTGGCTTGATTCCGACAGCCACAAGATTCATGATGAGTTCCCAGGTATTATTTCTGAGTTTTTTGACGTCATATGGCATCGTCATAGCATGGTAATCTACGACGCCATAATAACACTGATAGTCAGCCTGTAGTTCTACCCAGTTCTTAACAGCTCCAAAGTAATTGCCCAGGTGCATCTGTCCTGTAGGCTGGATGCATGATAAGATTGTTTTAGCACTCATATTCTTTTAGCTTTAGCTACCGATCGACACTATTGTACTGCGATTGCAGAGATCTCTACGTTAACATATTTAGGTAGTGCAGATACCTCTACAAGCTCACGTGCTGGGGCTGTGTCATCATTGAAATATTGTGCATAAACCGCATTGATTCTGCCATAGTCCTGCATATTCTTGACGAACACGCTGCACTTTACGACATGTTCAAATGTCATTCCAGCGTTTACGAGGATATTCTTTAAGTTAGTCATCACTTGATGTGTCTCTGCTTCTATGTCGCTGTTTACGATATCGCCAGTTGCAGGATTAATAGGAATCTGCCCAGCTATATAGAGTGTCCCATTAGCGAGAGTTGCTTGATTATAAGGTCCTACAGGAGCAGGAGCATTAGAAGTATTTTTTATTTCTTTCATGTCAATGATTTATTTTCTGTAAAGAACTTAATAATGGATGTTGTTCAAATTAAAAAAGCTCCAACAGTCTTTTATACCGGTGGAGCTTCTTCCGCAATAGCGGAATATATACATGGAAAATAATTATTCGAAATCCTCGTCGTCCGCTGGGATCACCACCTGTCCTTTGTAATACATCGCACCGTCGTGCCAGTAGGCTCTATGATAGAGATGTGCCTCTCCTGTGTTCTTACAGATAGAGATAGTAGGGGCAGTAGCCTTTTTGTGAGTTCTTCTTTTTCTTTTTCTCTGCTTGGAGATTCTACTCTTAGGATGTGCCATTTTCTCTTTATTTAGTCTTCTATTTTAAATCTAAGTCTTTTAATGCTCCCCACAGCGGATTGCCACTATTGTCATCAACATCTCCTGGCGCTCTATACTCTAATCGATCAAGCACTTGATGATTACAGAATTTATATTCCTCCAACTCGCAATCTCTGCTTGCTGATATAGGCAGATGCGCATGGACCAATTGATATAGAATCTGGGTAAGATCTATATGAGTTTCTTTCGGATCAATAAAAATTACCTCATCAGTATTAGCAATTTCTTCTTCCGAAAACTTAAAGATCACTTGATCTACACCGGATAAATTGATGTCGATTGGTGCAGTACAGCGATCACAATCTCCCTTATAAGTGCCAGAAATTGTAAAGTCGAATACCATCATCGTCGACCGAACATCTATCTCAATGTCCACCTTGATTGCCGATTCCGTAATTATTGACTTCTCAAAATTTTTGAAGAAATCAGCATCGATGTCAAAATCTATATTGTGGGTCCCATTTTTTAAGCCTTTATATGCGATTCTGTATGGATTCATAAGATACGTACATTCAGCTATTCAAAATGGAGCGCAAAGATA